>JAKMGR010000162.1 GCA_022424805.1 Verrucomicrobiales bacterium | reverse complement strand
GCGAACGGTTCACGCTGAACTTCTCGATGCGTGTAGGCAGCGGTATCGGCCCGGAAACACGAGCCCCTGTGCGCTTTGCGGTTTCTACAATATCCACAGTCGACTTATCGAGAAGTCGGGAATCATAGGCTCGCAGCCGTATTCTAATACTTTGTCCCTGCATGTCAGTTGTTCCGATTAAAGGTTTAAGTCGTTTCTAAAAATTTCGTTTTGAGATCTATGCCCTTAGACATATTGCTCGTTCATTTGCGTTACGATGGCAGCGGGAACCTCTTCGAATTGGAGCGGCTCCATCGAGAAGCTCGCCCGGCCCTTCGATAGGCTGCGCATATCAGTGGCATATCCAAACATTTCCGCGAGGGGAACTTCGGATCGAATCTGGCTGAGCCCATTGCGGGAATCGATCTCTGAAATTCGCCCTCGGCGACGATTGAGATCTCCAATGATGTCGCCCTGATACTCATCAGGTACATCCACATTTACCAGCATAACAGGCTCAAGAAGAATCGACCCACCATCCTGGAAGGCATCACGCATCGCAAGAATGGCCGCGATCTTGAAAGCCTGCTCATTCGAATCGACATCGTGGCTCGATCCACCAATGAGGTCGACGTGAACGTCCACAACCGGATAACCCATGATCACTCCATTATTGAGCGACTCGCGAATACCGGTCTCGACAGCTTTGAAAAACTCTTTCGGAATCTCGCCACCAACAATGCGGTTGTTGAAAGTAAAACCTTTCCCGCGCGCACTTGGTGCAGCCTTGAGAATGACGTGACCATACTGGCCTTTTCCACCGGTCTGCTTAACCAGCTTGTATTCGCCGGAAGCGCCCGAAGTGATCGTCTCGCGGTAAGCAATCTGCGGCTTTCCCGCGTTGGTCTTCACGGAATACTCCGCCTCAAGACGAGACTGAATAATCTCCAGATGAAGCTCGCCCATTCCGGCAATAATCGTCTGGCCAGTCTCCTCGTCGGTCGAAACCACAAAGGTAGGATCCTCCTCTGCAAGACGGCTCAATGCGTCAGCCAACCTTTCGGAATCAGCAGTCGTCTTCGGCTCAACCGCCATGGAGATAACCGGATCTGGAAAAGCCGGAGGCTCCAACATGATGTCGAATTTGTCCGCGTGAAGCGTATCACCGGTGCGAACATTTTTGGGACCAACGATCGCAGCAATATCACCAGCGTAGCAGGTTTCGATATCCTTGTGATCGTTTGACTGGATCTGAATCAAGCGACCAATCCGCTCCTTGCGACCCGTGCGGGAATTGAAAACCTGATCACCTTTGGAAACCGTGCCGGAGTAAACCCGGATAAAGACAAGCTTTCCAACATACTTATCGGACCAAAGTTTGAATGCGAGCGCACAGAACTTGCCATTGTCGTCAGCCGGAGCCTCGACAAGAGCAGACTCATCATCAATCTGCGTGCCTTGAGCTGGAACCACTTCGAGAGGGCTTGGTAGGTAATCCACCACTGCGTCGAGCAGATACTGAACACCCTTATTCTTAAAAGCAGAACCACCAACCACCGGGACAATCTTGTTGGAAACCGTCGCACGACGCAATGCCTCTTTGATATCCACATTGGTGATCTCTTCCTCGTCGAGAAACTTCAGGCCAATCTCTTCGTCCGCATCAACCAGCGCCTCAATGAGCGAATCACGAGCCGCATCCGCTATCAGCTTACGATCCTCCGAGAGCTCAACCACCTCGTAAGTCGAGCCGAGCAAATCGTCATCAGAATACAGGATCGCTTTCCCGCTAATTACATCAATCTGGCCCTTGAGATCTTCCTCAGCACCGATCGGGACAAGAATCGGATGAGCATTCGCGCCTAGCTTTTCCCGAACATCTTCGACAACCGCATCGAAATCCGCTCCGACGCGATCCATCTTGTTCACGAAAACAATTCGAGGAACCTGATACTTAGTTGCCTGGCGCCAGACCGTCTCGGACTGCGGCTGCACTCCGGCAACACCACAGAAGACAACCACCGCGCCATCAAGAACTCGCAGGGAGCGCTCAACCTCAGCAGTAAAGTCAACGTGACCGGGAGTATCAATGATGTTAATCCGCTGCGTATCACCCGTGTAGGTTTTGTGAACCCCTCCTTCCTCCAACTGCTTCCACTCGCAAGTGACAGCCGCAGAAGTAATCGTGATGCCACGATCCCTCTCCTGCTCCATCCAGTCCGTCGTAGCAGCACCGTCATGAACCTCGCCGATGCGATGGATCATGCCGGTATAGAAGAGAATTCGCTCCGTCAGCGTGGTCTTCCCAGCATCGATGTGGGCCGCAATCCCAATGTTACGAGTCCGCTCAAGCGGAAACGCACGATCAGGATGATTTGGGCCAGCACTCATTCGAGTCAAAGGAAGGACCGACTGTAGGGACACTGTCACGACGAAGTCGGGCAAGAATTACAAAAGGGGAAAAGGCGAAAAACGAGAAAGGTTTACCAGCGGAAATGGGCGAAAGCACGGTTGGCCTGCGCCATCTTGTGAGTCTCGTCCCGCTTACGGATCACCACACCCTGATTGGTGCTGGCGTCCTTAATTTCGTTAGCCAAAGCTACGTGCATCGGAGTGCCCCGCTTGCTGCGAGCTGCATTCACGATCCAGCGCATGGCAAGCGACTCTTGGCGATCAAGAGATACCTCGAGAGGCACTTGGTAGGTTGCACCACCAACACGACGACTCTTCACTTCGACACGCGGCTTCGCATTTTCGATCGCGCGATTGAGAACCTCGACAGGGTCAACAGACTCACCGCCTTCGTTGGCGCGGTCGATCGCTGCATAGACAATACGCTCAGAAAGAGCTCGCTTACCTTGATGCATCACCTTCGAGACCAGCTTCGCGACCAGCGGGCTGTCGTAGCGGGCGTCACGCCGCTCAGGCTTGGAATAGGTTCTTTTTCTTCGGGACATAGGATTATTTCAGTCAGTTGCTAAAACATTCGTATCGCCGGAGAAGTGATTGGAGCGAGGCTCGAATCACTACTCCTTCGGCCTTTTAGCGCCGTATTTGGAACGGGCTTGTTTACGACCATCGACACCTAGGGTGTCCAGCGCACCGCGAACGATGTGATAACGGACACCCGGCAAGTCTTTCACACGACCGCCTCGAACGAGGACGATGGAGTGCTCTTGCAAATTGTGGCCCTCACCCCCGATGTAGGCGATAACTTCCTGACCGTTGGTCAAGCGCACTTTTGCAACCTTACGAAGCGCGGAGTTCGGCTTCTTCGGCGTCCGCGTGTATACCTGCAGACAAACACCCCGGCGTTGCGGGCATTCATCGAGGGCGGGAGACTTGGACTTTACAGGTTTGTCCTTTCTTCCCTTGCGAACGAGTTGGTTGATAGTGGGCATAACGTTTCCGTCAGTTGTAAAAGTGTTGGCACCAATTTTGCTTTCGAGAATGATCTGAGTCAGATCGGAATCGGAATTAATGGACTGCTCCGGAACGACGTAACGAAACGAGCCAAAAAATCTCTCCCGATTGGCACCTGTGCCGGGAGAGGGGCGGGAATATAGTGGGAGATTCCGCTCCCGCAAGGGGATTTTCCTGCAAAATTTTGAGAAATGGAATTATTGGACCGAATCGTTAGAAAAGGTTCACAGAATAGATTGACTGAATCTGGTTTTTATAGTGGTTCAAAAGTTCTTCTATCACTTCGTTTCTGACGACTCACATCACAGTCATGTCACCACTTTGTAAATAGGGCCCAATCGCTAACCCAACAGGGTATTGTCGAGCACCTAATCCTGTTAGGTTTGGCACCCAACCCCGGCGAGCTTCACTCCCCAGCCAGCGCACGCAGCGCGGCGATATCACCGTATTTCACCGCTCCGGGGACCATGT
The DNA here is from genome assembly GCA_022424805.1 of Verrucomicrobiales bacterium. Lineage (GTDB taxonomy): Bacteria > Verrucomicrobiota > Verrucomicrobiia > Verrucomicrobiales > DEV007 > Arctic95D-9. The sequence goes on along the minus strand of JAKMGR010000162.1, from coordinate 2,650 downwards.
CATCGCTCCAGTTGTCGGATACTTTGGAAAAGGAAAAATCTCCTGAGTCGACATCGAGCTCGTCAATTTGATCCCCGAGGATGAACTTGGCAGCGTAGGCAACGGCGGAGAGTGAGCCATCCGCTTTTACAGCGACCTTCTTTGCCTCCCACTTGGGATGCTGGCGGATCATAGCAACCGTGGAAACGAGGTCGTGGACACGTCGAACGAACACGGAATCATTGTAGCCGTATAAATAGACCGGAGATCGTTGCCAGCTGTCAGCCGCGACGTCTTTCTTCCCTGAGTATGTCATGGGAGTATTCCGGGCTTTTTCGTCATTCTGCCCATAAAGGCTCGGATTCACGACGCTGGCTTTGCCTTCGGCCTGAGCAGGCTTATCACCGAGAACGATGTAAACCTCGCCATTCCAATCGGAGGGATGGGAAAAGGAAGCAGCAAACGGAGAAGAGCTCCCAGTCACTGTTCCATCCATTGTCACGACTCCCTCGCCAGCAGATTTATCTCCCATTTCGAAAGTCGCTTTTGTATCGCGAACGTCGTCGGCGCGGAGAATCGTGCTCCAGGCATCGCTGAGCCAGGTGAGATCGCCTTTCTTCATTGCGGCATCGAGCGTCTTCGCAGAGTCATTGGCCCAGACTTGATTCAGCATCTTCTCGTGCTCGTCACCAGCAAGGTAACCTTCCGGCTTCGGCTCGCCAGCAACAGCCACGGACCAGATCGCAAGTTCTTTGCGACCGAGGTGTTTGAAATCACGCTCCAGGACTGGCTCTTCCAGACCGATCTTGAAATGTCGGTTTACGAAGGAATACAGATTGCTTCGCGAAACGTGGTTGTAGTTGTGTTTGAAGTGAATATCGAAATGCGCCTCGTAGTTCTCTGGAGCATTCAGTTTCTTGTATAAATCAACGAGATCAGGGTGGCCCTTCGTCTCCAGCTCGATGGTCCAGTCGTCAGCCGCTGTCATGCCGAGCGGCTTCGGAGCCGGAGCCGCGGCAAGGTCCATGTTGCCCTGTCCGATGCGGAGGTAATGGGTATTTTCGCACGTGCAACCTCCCTGCATCGCAGTGGAAGGCATGACGCAGGGGAAAGCAGCATCGATCCTGTCGTCAATCGCGGCAGAGATCATTGTCTGGGTTCCCCCTCCGCTGGCCCCGGTAACTCCGAGGCGGGTTTCATCGATACCGTCAAGGGTGAGAAGGTAATCGAGTGCTCTGACACTGTTCCACGACTGAAGGCCAAAGTTGGTCTGCAGCCGAAGGGTCGCGGCAGGACTGACAAAACCAAACTCGCCCGGTTTAGTCCCGTTCATTCCTGGACGAGGGCCCCTGCGATGTTCGACGAACTGAATGGAATCCGCCCCTCCGAGCATATCGTAGGCGAAGGCAACGCAACCCATCCGTGCGAGCTGAACACATCGAGCTACGATGGGATTTCTCGCAGCCGCCTCAAAACGCTCGCCTCCATTAGCGATCTGGTATTTTACTGATTTGTGGCCGCTTGCTTCCTGCGCGTCGTGGAGTCGGCCGTCTTTCCAATGACCGTGGGGGCAGAGGAAAGCGGGGCGTTTCCCATCAACCAGCCCAAGCTTTTCCGACTCTCCACTCGGAGTGAATAGACTGCCCGTGACATAGTGCCCGGGAAAACTTTCGAAATAGACGCGCTCGACGGTAAAGCCGTCTCCTTCGACAGCGCCGAATCGCTTCGCATTCAGAGGCGTTTTTTCCGGAAAGGGATAAAGCCCGCAAGCGAGCTGAGTTCGCAGCCGAATTTCCTTTTGGCGGGCATCCCAGGCTTCGGCGGATTCAACTGCCCGAAAAGGATGATAGTCGTGAAGCGTCACCGCTTCGGTATACCGCGTCTCTGCGGTGGATTCACCAGCCAATAAGACCGTGAGAATAAATAAAATGAGGATTCGCATGACTTCTGACTTCTGAATCTCACCAGAGTTTCGGCGGGACCGCTCCGGTTTTCGGGTGCTTGGTCAACGGCTTGGCATCAACCTCTTTTCTCCACGCATCGAGTTCTGCTGCCATTTCTTTGGCCAGATCAGCTTCGAGTTGCTCGAGATTGTTGTGCTCTCCTAAATCGGTAGAGAGTTGATACAGCTCCCAGGCTCCGTCTTCGAGATCCTGGATCAGTTTGTAGTCGCCTTTGCGAACTGCGCTTGCCGGGAAACCACCCTGATTGGCATAGTGAGGATAGTGAAAGAAAATCGGTCCTCGGTCGAATTTCGCGAAAGGGTTTCGCAGCAGCGGCACAATGCTGACGCCGTCGACGTGCTGATCCGGTTTTGCTTCGAGACCCGCCATTTCCAAAATGGTCGGATAGAAATCCGTACTCACCGCAGGCATTGAGCATCGAGTTCCGGAGGCAGTTACCCCCGGCCACCTCACGACGACTGGCTCACGGATTCCACCTTCGTACATCCATCCTTTTCCTCCGCGCAGAGGAAGATTCGATGTGGGATGCCCTTCCGAGGTAGAAAGCCCTCCATTGTCAGACATGAATATGATCGCGGTATTGTCCCGCAGATTCAATTGTTCGAGTTTTTGGAGAACACGACCAATGGCAGTATCGAGACTTTCCACCATTGCCGCGTATACGGCATGGTCCTGCCTGATTCGCACTTTTCGCTGATCCTTCGCAT
>JAKMGR010000343.1 GCA_022424805.1 Verrucomicrobiales bacterium | reverse complement strand
ATGAACGTCGTCGTCAACGCACTGAAGGCAGCAGTTGCCGAGCAGACTTTCTTCGGGATCAGTCCCGAAGGTGTGGCATCCATGGTCAGCACGAAAGGAAATCCGAACTGCCACACAGTTCTGCGTGGCGGTGATGACGGTCCTAATTACGATGCCGATGCGATTCATTCAGCAATAGGAGATCTGCAAAAAGGCGGCGTTTCTGAAGCTATCGTAGTGGACGCAAGTCACGCGAACTGCTCGAAGGATTTTGAGAAAATGCCAAGTGTGTTTGAAGATGTCGTCGCACAGCGAGTCGCCGGAAATACGAGTATCGTGGGAGCGATGCTGGAAAGTAATCTGGTGGAAGGAAATCAGAAGATTCTCGAAGACCGTTCCGCCATGAAGTGGGGGCAGTCAGTGACGGACCCGTGCATCAGTTGGGAAGTGACCGAGCGGATTCTGCGCGAAGCTGCGGAGAAACTCTGAAAGTCTGCAAGTATCTGCACATAGGTCTAGGTATCGATGTTGTCGGTTACTGGCATTGCACCCGAGCGACGCAAAAACGCGCTTTCCAATTCTGCAGAACGGTTGGAGTCTGAAACATGCGACTTTTGTTTTTTCTATCTTTGTTCGTCGGTTTTGCGAATGCGCTGATTGCGGCGGATCGACCGAATGTTGTCTGGATTGTTTCGGAGGATAATTCGAAGCACTATTTGAAGCTCTTTGATAATGCAGGTGCAGAGACGCCGAATATTGCAGCGCTTGCAGAGAGCGGAGTACTATTTACCCGCGCCTTTTCCAATTCTCCGGTTTGCTCGGTTGCGAGAACGACACTAGCGACCGGATGTCTTGCCCCGAGGATCGGAACGCAGTTTCATCGACGTTCGGGGTTGGCGAATTTGCCGGAGGGTCAGAAGATGTTCATGTCGTATCTCAGTGAGGCAGGCTACTACACGACGAACAATTCAAAGAAAGACTACAATGCGGTCGAGTCGGCAGGAACCTGGAACGAATCTTCGAAAACAGCGACTTGGCGAAATCGACCAGACAAGACTACTCCATTTTTTCACATGGAAAGCCACGGGCAGTCTCATGAGAGCAGCCTTCATTTCAGCGAGGAGTCCTATCAGAACGACCCGACGAAGAATGATCCGGCCACGGTGAAACTCCCGCCCTATTTCCCCGATACTCAGCTCTTTCGATACACCTACGCCCGCTACCTCGACAACATTCAGACGATTGACGGGATTGTCGGCAAAACGGTAGCGAAGTTAAAAGAGGATGGCGTATTGGAGGACACCTTCATTTTCTACTTTGGCGATCATGGGGGAGTCCTGCCGCGCGGAAAGGGGTATGTCTACGAGTCCGGTCTGCATGTGCCGCTGGTCATTCGCGTGCCGGAAAATTTCCGACATCTTGTGAATTTCGGGCCGGGGACAGAGTGCGATGGCTTTGTCAGTTTTGTGGATTTCGGTCCGACCGTTCTGAAATTGGCCGGTGTCGATGTGCCGGAAAAGATGGATGGAGTGCCCTTTCTCGGGAAAGAAGTCACTTTGGCGGAACTTTCTCAGCGCGACTCTGCTTTTGGCTATGCGGATCGCTTCGATGAGAAATATGAGATGATTCGAACGCTGCGGATTGGTGATTGGAAATATATGCGGAGTTTTCAGCCGTATTATCCGGATGGATTGCAGAACAACTACCGCTACAAGATGCTGGCATATCGCGAGTGGAGAGATCTCTACAACCAGGGCAAGCTCGGCTCGGATCAGCGCCATTTTTTCGAGCCGAAACCAGTGGAGATGCTATTTGATCTGTCCACGGATCCTCACGAGGTGGATGATCTTTCCGGAGATGCCGACCATCAGGCTCGTTTGCTGGAGATGCGTGAAAAACTGAACGAACGCCTCCTCGCGATGCCGGACCTGAGCCTTTTCCCCGAGAATGTGCTGTATGATGAAGCTATGGGGGATCCTGTTGCTTTCGGCGAAAAAAACCGGGAACGGATCGCGTCAGCTCTGGATGTCGCCAATTTGATGCTGAAGCCGATTGGCGAGGCCGAGGGTCCATTGCGCAGTGCGTTTCGATCTGCCGATCCAGTAATTCGCCAGTGGGCACTGACGAGTTGCGCAGCGTTCGGAGATAGTGCGAGTGAATTGATTGAGGCTGCGAAACCATTGTTGCGAGATGAAGATCCGATCGTGCAAGTTCGGGCGGCGGAGTTCCTGGGGCTGGTAGGGGCTGTTGACCCGCGCGGAACTCTGATTGAAGTCATCAACGACTCCGATCATCCGGTGGTGCATTTGATTGCCTTCAATGGGGTGGCCTTGTTCCACGATCATTCGAAAACATCCTATCCGTTTGAGGCTGAGGATTTTGTGGGAGTGAAAGGGGAAGCCGAGAGGCGAATTCTTTACCTTCAAGGAGACTGGATTGGCAAAAAGCCCAATCGAAAGAAGGGCAAAAAAGGCAAAAAGTGACCGGTTTTTGTCGAGGGCTGAGGATCTGGGGTCCTCGCTACCTGCCATTTCAAAAAAAGCTTCGATTTATTGAAACAATTGCTGGTGGCGCGGTTATATTGCGTTAGTCGAAGTTGCTTTGGGCGGCGGAGAATTGGGCAATAGGAGAGGGATCAGAATGATTTCTTTTTGGATTTCTGATTTTCCGGAACTGTCACACTGGAGCGCTGAACTTCTGATTCATCATTCTTACCGTCCCCCTTCGACGCTTCCTAGGTTTCCGCTTCGGAACCCAAAGTCCCATTATACGCCGTAGTCCTTGCACCACGAGCTTGCCGACCTGCTAACCCTCATTTTGGAGAAGTCGGGTGATTTTCTCGTAGCCCAACTGACTGAACCAGAGCTGAGAGCACTGCAACAAAGTAACTCTAACAGAAGGTCGCCCACGCCATCGATTTCCAGACTTCGGAGCGGGGGATTTTGATTTTTTCCCTGATGACTTGCTCCACTCCGGCTTCGCGAAGTTGCTTCGCGGTTTTTG
>JAKMGR010000151.1 GCA_022424805.1 Verrucomicrobiales bacterium | reverse complement strand
CACCCCATCGCTCCCGCAAACCACGAGCGTCCCACGCGAAACCGCCGGTGACGCTTTGATCTGGGCTCCAAGGTCGAACTGCCAAAGCTCGCTTCCATTCTCTTTGTTCACGGCATACAGGCGAGCGTCCATGCCGCCCTGCCAGATGACATCACCGCTCACGACAGGCGAGCTGTCGAGCGAACGTGTCGCCATAAAGGCCCATTTTTCTTCTCCCGTTACTCGATCAAATGCCACCAGTCGCTTGTCAGGCCCGGCGACATAAAGGGTCTTGGAATCCACGGCGGGCGAGGCTGTGTAGTCGACATTGGTGGTTCTTCTCCAGACTTCTTCTCCGGATTCAATATCAATTGCAATGATTTCTCCGCCATTGTGAGCCACGTAGGCGATCCCGTCACGAGCGGCGGCTGAGTTGGGAATGTAGGACCCGACTTCGAACTCCTTCTTTTCCGCCACGTCCCCCCTTGCAGGGAGAACATGAAGAAGCCCATCGCAGCCGCCAAAGCATATCGTCTTTGTCGTGGCTGTATCGACCAATGAGGGGGTCGCGACCACATAGTTGTCGGTTTCGTATTTCCAGACCACCTCACCCGTTTCAAAATCGAGGCAGTAGAGAAAATAGTCGTGGCTGCCGACATAGACAAAGGTCTGCCCTTCCGGAGTCGTTACCAGATTCACTCCGCCCTCGATTTTCCCTTCGGTCTCAAAGCGCCATTGCTCTTCGCCGGTCTCGGTGGATAGCGCATAGATAAATCCATACTGATCGCCAAAAAAGACTCTCCCACCAGAAACTCCAGCCGGGGCCATAACTGGCCCGTCGGCCTTGAACATCCACTTCTGCTCGCCGGTTTTCAGATCAACGGCAAGAAAATCGCCTCCCATTGTTCCAACAAAGACCAATCCATCAGAAATTACGGGAGAGGCTTCAATAGGAGGACGTCTCTTGCCCTCTTCCACTTCAGGCTCGTGAGACCATACCAGTTTCAGGGGCGGAGCTATGATCTCTTTCGTCACCCCCTGCATTTCTGGATCTCCTCGAAACAGCGGCCAGTCATAGACCGGAGACGATGCATTCTGCGAATCCAACTCTCTCGCAGACTCCCCCTCACCTTCCAAACAAGATGTCACGATGCTGGAAAATATGAAAACTACTGCTAAAGCACCAATCCTCCATAAAAACTGAATATTTAAGTATTCCGAAATTTTTAGCTGGTTTAACTGCATCATTCGACTATGATTATCTAGTGCCCCTCCATTATCAACGCCTCTATCGCGTGAATTGGGTTTTATGATCAACACGTTTGATTCGTCTTACCCCTCAGATGAAGTCTTCGTTCCCCTCAATACTCCAGCTTCTCTCGGTTTTACTGAGTCCCTGCCTGCTGCAATCTCAGGAAAGTCCGCGTTCCTGGATAAAAGACGTAACTCGACTTCCACCGGGCGATCACGCAAATCTGCGACCGGTAAAGCTTGAATATACGCTCTCGTGGAACAACAAGATAAACGCCGGCGAATTTGAAATCTCGGTCACTCGCCGCGGGACCACGAATTCGAAGTTCATTGGCAACGCTCAGGGCCGCAGCACAGGCTTTGCCCGTGTTATCTGGCCTTATGACTTCCGTGCCCGTTCCATTATCGACGAAGAATCGCTCCGTCCGATAACGTTTCAGCTTACGGAACAGGAACGCAACGAGCAGAGCAGCTACGACATCATTTTTGACAAGAGAAAGCAGCTCTACTCAACAACTTCGAAAAAGAAAGACGAAAACGAACGCACGGCGACCTCCCGCTTCAAATTTGATTTTGGGCAGGATGCCCTGTCCTCCGCCTTTTACCTGCGCACCCAGCCTCTCAAAAACGGAGATGAGTTAAATATGGTTGTGACGCCCTTTAACAAGCCTTACCTCGCCAATTTTCGAGTGATCGGAAAAGAGTCCCGCAAGATCAAAGGCAAGAATTACAAAACGATCAAGCTCGCAGCCCAAATCGGAAAGATAAACTCTGACCTGAGCTTGAATTACTACGACAAAATCAAGACGACGACTCTCTGGATTGCAGATGACGAATACCGTCTGCCCTTGGAGCTTCAGTCGGAGATCTCCCTGGGATTCGTATCCGCAAGACTGGTGGATAGTGAGTGGCTGGAGTGAATGCCTCTCGCAAAAGGGGAGCAGAAAAATCTGCTTCCGAGAAAAATCGCGGATTTCTCTCCTAAACCGCTCTTGATTTCGGCTCAGTCTCCACTAGGATTTCGTTCGCAATTTCCCCTTGGAGGTTTCCTCCAAATCCAAATGCCGGTGTGGCGGAATTGGTAGACGCGCGCGATTCAAAATCGCGTTCCTTCGGGAGTGCGGGTTCGATTCCCGCCGCCGGTATTTTTTCCTGGTAGCAGCTCAGCTGCCAGTTCGTCTCGCCCTAGCTCGCTGCCGTATCGCGATCAACTCTTTCATTACGTGATCCAGCTTCCCGGCGTAGTCGGATGTTCCAAATGCATCGTGAAGGGACTTGTAT
>JAKMGR010000123.1 GCA_022424805.1 Verrucomicrobiales bacterium | reverse complement strand
CGGTATTGAGAAAGTCCCCTTCCCCGCGTCCGAGCGGTTCGATCGCGAGGGTCACGCCACAATCCGCAAGGACTGGCATCGCAGACTGGATCACCTCGGCGGCGAATTCCATTCCCTGCTCGTGACTGACACCGGGAAGCAGATTGCGCTGCACCGGTGATCCGAGAACCATGATGGATCCATCGAGGTCACGGCAGAGTCTCGCAAGCTCCGCGAGGTAGGCTCCAGTGGCTTTGCGAACGGCTTCGTCTGTGGTCGTGAGGTAAAAGCCTTCGGTCTTGGCGAGAAGCCAGTGAAGGCCGACGCATTCGAGACCGGCGTCCTTAATCTGCTGTTTTACGGTAGCCCGTTGCTCGAGCGTAACCTCGGTCGCATAATCGGCCATCGTGAATGGCGCGATTTCAATGCCAGTGTAACCGACTTCCCGGGCGTAGGAAAAGGCCTTTTCGAATGGCCAATCCTGAAAGGTTTCGTTGCAGACAGCGTACTTCATAAAAGTCTCTTAGCGGCGACGGCGACCGGGAGGACGGCGGCGGCGCAGCGGTGCCGCGGGCTTGTCGTCGAGCAACGCGGTGTAGTTGTAGTCGAAGCCCTCGAGCTTACGGCGTTCGATTTTCTGCTCTACGTAGTGCTCTACGGCAGCGGCGTTTTCGAGTTCGTCGGCGGTAAGAATAGTAAAGGCATCGCCCTCCTGCTGGGCACGTCCAGTTCGGCCGATCCGGTGAACGTAGTCCTCGGGGTTTTCGGGAACGCGATAGTTGATAACGTGGGTCACGCCGGAGATATCGAGTCCTCGTGCCGCGATGTCGGTCGCGACGATGATGTTGAAGGTGCCATCGCGAAAGCCCTGCAGAGCCTTGGTTCGATCGCTCTGCTTGATGTCCGAGTGGAGAGCGGTCGGACGGGTTCCCTCAAGGTCTTTGAGACGGGCGAGCAAAGAGTCGGCTTCTTTTTTCGTTCGCGTGAAAATCATCATGCTGTCGTAGCCAGTCTTGTCGACGAGCGAGATGAGCAGGTCATCACGCTGGTCCATTCCGACAGGATAGAATGCGTGGCTGACCGTCTCGGCAGGTGAGCGGCGGCCTCCGATCTCGACTTCGACGGGATCTTTCAGTGCCCAGTTCGCGAGGGTTTCGATCGCTCCGGGCATGGTCGCGGAGAAAAACAGGGTCTGTCGTCCAGGAGGGCACTTGTCGATGATCTTTTTCACATCGGGGAGAAATCCCATGTCGAGCATGCGATCGACTTCGTCGAGGACGAGGTATTTGATATTGCTGAGATCGAGATTTCCTTTCTCCATGTGATCGAGCAATCGACCGGGAGTGGCGATAATGATGTCGGGCTTGTTTTCGAGCGCTTCGATCTGGTGACCGTAGCCGACACCTCCGTGCAGCAGCATGACGTTGAGCGGCTTGTAGTAGGAAAAGACGTTCATCTGGTCTTCCACCTGCGCAGCTAGCTCGCGGGTCGGCTCGAGGACGAGGCACTGCGGCTTCGTCGACGGCTTCATGTTGCAGATGATGGGCAGAGCGAAGGCGGCGGTTTTCCCGGTTCCGGTCTGGGAAGCCCCCACGATATCTTTCCCCTCCAGTCCTACCGGCACAGCTTGCGCCTGGACAGGTGTTGGCTCTTCGTATCCGGCGCGATTCACGGCGCGTAGCACCGGTCCGGACAATCCCAGTTCTTCAAAGGAAGGCATGGGGGACAAAGGAGGCGAAGCCCCCATCTTTCAAGGGGAATTTGGAACGCTTTTCTCCTCGGTTCCTCACAGAAACGGGTCCCGCTTTCCTCAGCTATTGCCCGCTTTTTTCTTTTTCCGACCGGCAAGTCGGTAGTCGAGCGAAGCTTTTCCGGAACCACCCAGCAAGAGACCGAGAAAAACGGCGATGTATAACACGAGCGTCTGCGGAGTCAGTGATGGAGCCAGTGAAAAGGGCACGATGAGAATGGCGATCGTCGAAAGCAGGAGAAACAGCGCGTTGAACCTCGTAAAAATTCCAACGACGATGCCGATGATCGACAGCAGCAGAAGGGTGACAAATACCGTTGCCAACACACCGGGAACAGGAATCCCGAGTTCCAAAAACTTCGTGACAAGGTCCCACTCCGCCTTGTCCCAGACGTGGTTCTTCGCTTTCGAAAGAAGGCCGAGCAACTGGTAGTAGGAAAAGGTGACAGCCGTGAGAAGCCGGATCACAAACAGCCCGATGTCCGATGACCCCGGTCGTTTGGGGCCTTTGTCAGGAATTGGCTGAAAGGGCATAGTGAGGAGGCTTCGGCGAGCGGCAAGTCAAACACAATGCCGGGGTATACCGCAAGAGAAAGCGCAACAAGGAGTCATTTCTCCACTGCCTGACAAACTCCCGAAGAAGCTGATCGAATGATGACTCCATTATATTCGCCGATGGGAGCTGCGACCCGCGCCGGGAATTTTCCCTCGTTCAGATCTTAGTAGACTAGCGTCGAAGCGCTTGAGGGTCGAGAAAGAGAGAGAACCACAATAAGGGCTCGGCTCTGCCTCTTGACTGAACGCTGTGCGGCGGATAAAAGAAAGAATGTCCAGCTCGCACTTGCGATTCATTCTGCTTACCACCTTATTTCTCACCTTAGCTCCGGGGATTACACCGGCGCAGGAGGGAGTCAAATTCCACTTCGAGACAGGAACCCCGCCGTGGGCAGGCGAGCGAATCGAATTGCCGCCAGGGTTTGCTCGTGATCTCGGATGGAACGGCGTCGAGGAAATTCGCTTCGCCCCCGGGATGTTCCGTCCTGCAGAGGGCGACTTCTTTTCCTATATCCTCGTTTTTGTCCTCGAACCCGGATCTGATGTTTCCGAGAAAGGACTGGAGAAAGAATTGCTCACCTACTACCAGGGACTCTCGAAGGCGGTGATGGGAAGCGCTGGTGAAACAGTGGACACAACGGACTTTTCCGTCTCGATCAAAAAAGCGGCAGACGAAAACTCCGGAGCGCCGACATCGGCTGCCCAGGCCGTCGCGCGAAATGCGACGCTTGATTGGGTCGAGCCCTTCGCGACAAAGAAGAGGCAAACGCTTCATCTCGAAATCCATACCTGGCAAAACGGGGATCAACCGGTCGTTCTCTCTTGCGTTTCCCCCGTAGAACCAAAAGATGGAGCTGAGCCATGGAAAGCTCTCCGCGCGATCCGCAAATCTTTCCGGTTGGAATAGGGAAAATGTAACCACCCAGACAGTTTCGCAGGCTTACCTCCCTGAATTAGACTGCACTTTCCCTATCCATTGCTCTTCCAAGCTGTCGCTTTGTCAGGATTTTTCGCTACACGCGAATGACATCGACTTCGCGAGCGAGAAGCTGGGAGAGAAATTCGATTCAAGCAATCCAGTGATTGCGATTCACCGAACAACACCGGATCGAAAAAGCTGCCTTCCGCTACGAAACCACTCCGCCACTATCCCCGAGCATCGGCCTGCGCCGGCCCTGTTTATTACTACAACGACTACCAAGAT
>JAKMGR010000335.1 GCA_022424805.1 Verrucomicrobiales bacterium | reverse complement strand
ATCAGTGCAGTTCGTGATTGCATTGCCATTCTCTCAGAAATATATCCGGTCATCTATCGCAGATCATTGGAACACATTGAGAACCCAGTTGATGAGCATGCCGGGAAAGATCCGTTTCGGTAGTTTCTCAGGCTGCAACTCACAGTTCGGCATACAGCGCTTCCACCAAATCCAGCGATTTGCGATTGGGCAGAACACCGGTTTCCATCTGGTTCATGACGTAGGCAAATGAAATGCCGCTCTCCGGATCGGCAAAAGCGTGGCTGCCTCCGGCGCCGGGTTGCCCGAATGACTGCAGAGTGGGGCCGAAGAGCGTTCTGCTCTTGGTGCCGTTGGTGCCGATAGGATCTTTCATGAATCCCGTCGCGAATGTGGTGGGGAAAAGAAAAGTCTGGTCGTCCCCCGTAAACTGTTGTGAGCGCGCTGCATCGGTGACCGGCCTAGGCAAGTAGCGCACACCATCAAGTTCGCCGCTTTGAGCAAGGATCTGGTAGAATCGCGCGATGCCGTTTGCGCTCCCGACTCCTCCCAATGCGGGAAGTCCGGCCTGGAGATATTCGAGCTTGTTGATGTCGCTCAGGGCTGACATTCCACCAGGTGATCCAAAGGCCGAGGCAGCGATGGATTCCGGATCGGCAATGGCGCGGTAGAAGGGGAGTTCCTCGGGGTTGGGACGTTGGATTTTTGGCGGAATGATTGCGGCGAGACGACTGAGTTCTGCGTTTGTCAGGTTGCCGATGTGAAAGTCAATTTTTGCTGGCGTCGCAATCATCTCTTTCCAGTAGCTTCCGAGCGTTTTGCCGTTGCTGACACGGCGTACGATTTCATCGAGAAGAAAGCCATAGGTCCTAGGGTGGTAGCCGTGCGCTTTTCCTGGAGTCCAATTGGGTTCCTGTTTCTCCAGTGCTGCTACGACGGCTCGGTGATTGAGAATGTCTGGGCGATTGTCAGAATCGAGGGCAGCGAGACCAGCCCCGTGGGCAAGCAGTTTGGAAAAGGTGAGGCGGCTTTTGCTAGCGGCTCGAAGTTCCGGCCAGATTTCGCTTACGCGCGCAGAGGGGGAGATACCAGCCTCGATGATCGCGTGAAGTGTAGCAATTGCGGCAGGACCTTTGGTAACGGACCAGACGGGGCAGAGCGTATCACCGTTCCACGGTGCGGATTCGTCGCGGTCACGCCAGCCATAGTGAAGTGTCAGGATTTCCTGCCCATCCTTCCAGACCGATACGGAGGCACCAACCTCGGCGCGTTCTTCGAAATTGCGTCGAAAGATTTCCTCCAGTTGTTTCATCAGTCCCGATTGAGGATGGCTTTGCGAAGACTGGAAAGGTCCGGATCTTCGAGAGCTTTTGCCCGTGAGGACGGGTCCATTTCGAAAGATCGCTTGAGCCAGGTCAGTGCGGCTTGTTTTTTTCCAAGTGCGAGTTCGTAGCAGGCAAGATTGTAGAAATAGACAGGCTCTTCTTTCAGAGAAGGTGGGCCGCTGTTGAGGTGTTCGATGGCGCGTTCGGTTTCCCCACTGGCATGAAGGCACCAGGCGCCCTGGATGAACCCAGCGTTGTTGTCAGGGTGCAGATCGGAGAGAATGGCGCTGAGTTTCCATGCATCGTGAATCCGCCCCTGATCGAGCATGATAATGATGCGGAGTTCCTGAGTATCTTGGCTGGAGCGATCTTCTGGAGGAAGGTCTTCGATAGCGGACCAGGCCTCATCGAACATTTTCAGATCGATGTAGCCGCGAATTTTTTCGTATGAGGGAGATTCTTCCATCAAGTTGGAGTTTGGGAATAGGATTCTCTCCACTTGGTGAGCTGCTTTTGCAAGTTTGTCTCTGTGTCAGGCTCAGTATTTGCGTCAGCGTAACGCACTCGATAGTGATAGGCGACGACCTCTTCAAAGAATTCGGGGATTTGCGCTCCCTTTCGCAGAGTGATCAAAAATTCTCGCCAAGTCTGATTTGGAAGCTTCGTTTCTCCTATGATTTCTCCGCATCCAGCTAGTTCCTTCATCAATGCTGATGTCGTCTGCGTGGATTCGGTGCTTTGGTCGTGGAGGGTCTGGATTCCCTGCTTTCGCTCGCTTTTTCTCCGAAAGAAAAGGAATACCGTTACGAGGGCAAACGCCGCTCCAGTGATCGGAATGAAGTGATCGGAGAGGAAATAGCTTAGGGAATAAAAGGCACTGGCGAGGGAATTGCCACGTTCGTCAGGATCGAGCTCGGTAGTGGAAAAGTTTTCGTATGAAGCCAGGTCCGATGCTGGAACCGTGGCGAGAGAGGGGTTTCGCGAAGCGGCCTCGATAGAGGTGGGTGTTGCATCGAAGATCGCCCACTCGTTTTCTGGAGTCAGGACTTCGGCCCAGGCGTGAAAATCGCGATCGCGAAATGCTATGAGTTGCTGGTTTGGGTCGGCAATTCCACCACTGTAGCCGTATGCAATTCGGCTCGGGATGCGAAGGGCACGGAGCATCATGACCGAGGCTGCCGCGTAGAGTTCGCAGTGGCCCTCCTTGTTTCCGAAAAGGAGATTCTCGACCGGGCTCATGTTCTCCGGCGTTTCAAAGTCGAGTGAATAGGTCGCGTGATCTTCAAGGTAACTCCGGAGACCTTCGAGGGTGGTGTAGGCTGGCAGTGTCTCTCCCAGATAGGTCACCCTGGCGGCGAGCGGTGAGGGAGGGAGATTCAGATAGATGCCGGGGCCGTCGGGTTGGCGAAGTGAGTTGAGCGTGCCACCGGGAAGTTTGGCTGAGCTCTCTGGGCCGAGAGACGCATTGTATCGAAGTCTTTCAATTTTTTCATCCGGCGCGAGCTGATACCAGCTATCGGCAAACTCGTAGAGGGCACTGGCGAAAACGCCTGCGGTATTCGTCAACAAGGGCAGTGCGTAGGCAGCTTCCCGTTCAATGAAGAGAGTGTAGTCAGGATTTGGTGAAGGCTGGTTCACGGAAAGGGGGATGATCAAATCGCTTTCGCCGTCGTCTTCATCATAGATCCAGCGAGCATTGCGCACTGGTGCAATCACCTCGTCGCTTTCAAAAACAGTGACAGTCGAGGTCCGAAGGTAGAGCGTTTCCCGCATTTGCTTTTGAAACTGCTCGCGTGTCCTCATTTTCAGATAGATGCGAACACGGTCGTTGAACTGAAGTTTCACGTCGCGTGGAAGACGACGGGAACTTCCGTCGGGTCCTCCGCGACCGTCGTCCAATTGAGGTGCCTTGGAAGAACCGTAGTCAGCGAGTTGGGTTTCGTCTCGATGAATCCATTCATCAAGACGGTCAGTATATTTTTCCAGGACCATCCCTAATCCTGACAAAGCTACACTTGCGGCCGCACCGGCTATAGCGAGAGGAATAAATTTTCGAAGGTGAGACAAAGCCAGGAGCAGTAGCAGCACGCAAGGTAGCGCTGCGATCGGATAGACCTGCCACTCGGTGAATACGTACAGCTCCACCTGAAAAACCGAGGCAAAGGCAATGAGGCCTCCGGCGAGTGCGAGCAGAAAAGTGGCATCCCCAATTCGAGAACTTCGTAGTAGCGCAATCATTGCCGCAGTGGATAAAATACCGGAGCCAATGAGAAACCATGCCGGGAGATCTGCGTTGGTCGCCATTGCTTCTCCCTGTTGAAACAGTCGAAGCAGCAGGAAGACGGAAGCGAGGGCGAGCGTCGGGAAAAAAATGATAAGGAAGTGGTGAATCGTCTCCTTTTTCCCAAACGGTTTCCCTAGCAGAGCAATAAGCAGTAGCAGGACGGTAAAAACCATCGGCAGCGGCGAACCCGACAGCATCCAGCCGACGAAGCCGACGATGAAAGGGGACGCGAGGATGAGGGAGGGGAGGCGCATGACAGTCAGGACGCGATACGCTTCCGTGGTGTCGAGGATGAGTTCTTGATCAGGCGCGGGATCGCAGGTGTCGCAGTGCCCCTTTTCCCAAAAGTCACAGACTTCGCGTCGATGCAGTGAGCTACACGAAAGAGAGGAGTGACTTCGCCCTCCCAAAGTTCACGAGACGCATCGCCAACCACGAAAATCTCATCACAGGATTCGAAAGCGTTGAGTGTGTCCTGAAATACGCGGGCATGAGAGAAGGGCATTCGAGTCAGGAGCGCTAGTTGGTCGAGTTCACGATCGAAATCTTCTCGATGATGCAGTTTGGTTTCTTTACGTGGTAGCGATTGAAAAACGATTTTGATTCCCGCGTCGCGAAAGCGGTAGAGCAGTCCGGCTGTGATACGAAGAATGGTTTCGAACGACTCGGGGGTCACCAGTTCGCCCGAGGGGCAAAAGGAGTGCAGTAGAATTCCATATCGGGTCGGAAGCGGACGTGGAGGGTCGGTTTCACGAACGAGGAGATCTCCGCTTTTTAAGCTGGCAGGCCAGTGAATCTTTCGCATGGGGTCACCACCTCGAAACTCGCGAAGAAAGCGGAACTCCGATACCGGATCGGGAATTCCAGTCCACGGGGAGGTAGAGAGCAGCACGCCTTCAAGATGATCTCGCAGACGTGGCGGGAGCCAGGGGTCCGGCAGGACGAGAATGGAATTGCCACTTTCGTTTTTGAACTCTCCAGAACGTCGGGATTCAAACCACCCGAGTGGCCAATCGGATTGTATACTCCAGTTTTCAATCCTTACACGACCGCGACGTGAACAGCGTGCCGCGTAAGTTGTTGTTTTTTCTTTACCGCTAACGAGCTCAGAAAATGGCTCACTTTTTCCGACGGCAATGGGATCGTGAATAACAAAGTTGTAGGCCGAATTGCCTTCGTTCTTGATCGAGGCTTCTACTGCGAATCGGCGATTCGTCCAGGTTTGAGCTGGCAGGGTTCGCCGAATTGTCAGGCCGTCCAGTTGCTTCGATGCAAGGAGGCTTCCTGCGAACCACGCTCCCGCGATGATGAGACCGATCAGGAATACAGGACCAGACAGGGTCACCGTGCCGACTGCCAGAAAACCGATCGCGATCCAGAGCGCAACGAACCCGATCGATGTCTGGCGGACGTCAGTTGATTCGGGCTTCATGAACGGAGTCTACTCTACGGAAACGCTCTCGCGCAACTCTTCCAGGAGCATGCGCAGTGCGGCAGAGCGTCGATTGGATTCGTCTTGACCGAATTCTCCCTCGTCCCCAAGAAGTCGGTGAAAGACGCAAGGCACAAAGGCGCGTTTCACGTCGTCAGGAAATACCGCTTCGTGGTTTTCGATCCGGGCAATGGCCTGGGCGAATCGCATGATTGCGATGGCTCCTCGATTGCTGATCACGGCTTCGATTTCGGAATGGGCTCGAATCGCGTCGCAGAGGCGAACGATGTAGCGGGATATCTCCGCTGAGACCGGAATATTTCTCACTTCGTCCTGAAGGTATCGCAAGGCTTCGAGATCAACGATGCCGGTGCTTTCGTCTCCGGCATCGCCATGGCGCGGTGCCGGATCGTCGGCGTGTTGCTGAAGAATGTCGGCCCTTGTTTCCCGATTGGGGAGTGACATTGAAACACTGATGAGAAAACGGTCAAGTTGCGGAGCGGGAAGGGGGAATGTTCCGGCTCCATGGCGGAGATTTCGGGTCGCAACGACCTGAAACACATCGGGTAGATCACGGGTAATCCCGTCGACGCTGACTTGAGCTTCATTCATGCACTCCAGAAGAGCACTCTGAATGCGCGGGCTCGTTCGGTTGATCTCGTCGGCAAGAAGGAGGTTCGTGAACACCGGTCCTTCGATGAATTCAAAACTTTCTCTATCCTGTCGATACAACGAGTAGCCCACCAGATCTGCAGGAAGCAGATCGGGAGTGAATTGGACCCGGCGAAAGCTACCTTTCACTGCGGCAGCGAGGGACTTTGCCAAAGTGGTTTTGCCCACACCGGGAGGCCCTTCAATGAGAACGTGTCCGCTGGCGAGTAAGGCGGCCACCAATTCGTAAACGGCTGATTCAGCACCGAGGATGGTTCGGTTCAGAAAGTTCTGCAGGTCTTTAAGTTGGGCGTCCAAGGGTCTGGAAATTACATTTTTTCTGTCGTGCGGATGCCAAGCAAGCCTAATCCGCATCGCAAGATTCTTCCGGTTAGTTCACAAAGGGCGAGTCGCGTATCGCGGACCGCACCTTCCGCCTTGAGAACCGGGCAGGCCTCCCAGAATTTGTGATAGGTCGTGGCAACATCGTAGAGATACTGGGCCAGTGCATTCGGGCGAAAGTCGTCGAGAACGGTCGGAACGATTTCAGCAAATTGCGCGAGTTTCAGCGTTAGGGTTTTCTCGGCGTCCTTTGTCAGCGAAATTTCCGATGCCGGTTCATAGTCCCTGCCAAGCTTTCGGAAGATGGCACGCGTTCGAACGTAGGCGTTTAGTAGATAGGGCGCGGTGTTGCCTTTCAAGGCGAGCATTGTGTCCCAATCGAAAATGTAGTCAGTCATCCGGAACTGGCTCAGCTCGGCATATTTTACGGAGCCGATGCCAATGATCTCTGCGATCTCCACCTTTTCCTCGTCGCTGAAGTTGGGATTTTTCTCCTCGACGATTTTGCGTGCGCGCTCGACAGCCTCGTCGAGGACATCGGCGAGTTGAACCGTGTCACCGGAGCGGGTTCTGAGCATCTTACGGTCTTTTCCAAGAATCGATCCAAAGGGGATGAACTGCAGATCGGCATTCTGGCCTCTTCGTTTCGCGACTTGAAAAATCTGGTCGAAGTGGAGCTGTTGCGGAGCTCCCACGATATACCAGATCGCATCTGCGCCGAGTTTCTCGATACGGTAGTCGATCGTGGCGAGGTCGGTTGTTGCGTAGAGAAAACCACCGTCCGACTTTCGGATTAAAGCTGGCTGGGGTTTCCACTCGTCGTCTTCGTTTTTGAGAAGCGGATCTTCTTTCTCTGGCAAGCTTCCGTCGGAGAAAACGGCGACGGCGCCATCTGATTCTTCGGCGATCCCCGATTCGAGAAGTTGCTCTACGAGTGGACCAAGCTGGTCATTGTAAAAACTCTCTCCGAGCCAGTGATCGAAATTCACATCAAGCCGTTTGTAGATTTTCTGGAGACCAGTTTTCGAAAGCTCGATGCATCGCTCCCAGATCTGGAGATTTTCTTCGTCGCCACCCTGTAGTTTTACGAGCTCGTTTTTGCAGGTTTCCTTCAGTGCCTTGTCATCCTTGGCTTTCGCATTCACGTCACGATAGATGCGGAGAAGCTCCTCAATGGGGTTTTCTTCCATCGACGCCTCGTTGAGGAGGTTTTTCCATCCCCAGAGGATCATTCCAAACTGTGTGCCCCAGTCGCCGATGTGGTTGTCGGAAATGACTTTGTGTCCGAGAAAGCGACCGATCCGTGTCAGGCTGTCGCCAATGATCGTGCTTCGGATGTGGCCTACGTGCATGGGCTTGGCCACATTGGGCGCAGAGAAGTCGGCCACGATTGTCTGGATTGATTCCGCCTTCGCGACACCGAATCGAGTATCGTCTGCGAGTAGTTCAGTGAGACGGGTATCGAGAGCCGTTTCGGTGATGCGAAAATTGATAAAGCCCGGCCCAGCGATTTCCGGTGTCTCAATGAGATTGGATTCGGGAATGGCCTTAATGATTTCCGCAGCCAGTTCGCGAGGGTTTTTCTTTACCTGCTTGGCGAGAATCATCGCCGCATTGGACTGGTAGTCACCAAATTTACGATTTTGCGCCTGGTCGATCTGGGCAACAAAATCGGATGGGATATCTGCTGCGGAAGCAGTCTCGTGG
>JAKMGR010000056.1 GCA_022424805.1 Verrucomicrobiales bacterium | reverse complement strand
GGGCCCAGCGCTGCTCGACGTAGCAACTGAGAAGTTCAGGATTTTTGAGCAACTCTCTCTGGAATGTTTCCCATTCCTCTTCGCTCAGTTTTCCTTCAAGGGATAGATCGATGGATTCTTCAAAGTTCATGTCTGGGAGGCAAGGCGTGCTGAGATGCATTCATTGAGTGCTGTTCGAATGCGGCTGAGCAGGCGATAGACGGCGCCTTCGGTCCGCTTCGTTTTGGCCGCAATTTCGGCTATGTCGTCATCTTCATAGTAGCGAAGCAAAATGGTCTGGCGCTGCGAATCGGGAAGTTGCTGCAGGCATTTTCGCAAGGCTTTCGAGCGATGGTCAAGCGCGTCTCCCTGCCGATCGATTTCGGCAGCGATTGCTTCCAGCACCTCGGGATCAGTGGCGTGCATAGGCTTTCGCTTTCGGCTTCGCCGATGATTCAGTAAATGGTTCAGGGCAATCTTTCTCGCCCAGGCCAGAAAGTTGGATCCCGGCTCAAAGGTTTCAAATTTCTTCCACATCGTGAGCCGGCAAGCCTGCAGAATGTCCTCAGCATCTTCCGTGCTTTGAACGAGGGCGTGAACATAGATCGACAACTGCCGCTCGTGCTCATTCAGCAAAAGCAGGTAGGCCTTCGCGGAATCAGTTTCCGACTCCGAATTTAGGGAATCACTGGATGAGGAATCGGACATGAAATCAGTTCTACACCTTCCATCAGGTCCGAAAAATAGAATTTTGGACAGAAATATCCCAGAAACTTCGTCTGTGTGTGTTATCAGGACGAGATCGTTAAAAAAGGAACCGCTCTTCTAACTGCGATGGCAAGCCCGATTCTCGTTATTCAGACAACAATAAAAACATACTCTCATCACATAAACGACACTTACAAACCAGAAACTAAAACCATTCACCTGTTTCGGTAAGCAGCCGACCGTAGCGGTGACGCTGGGGAGAAAAGCATTCGACGACTATCGCGTTGCTGGCACCCCGACCTGGGCGATTCTCGTGGTCGGTGCCCTGATGCTTGGCGTGGGAGTGATTTCACAGAGTTTGCCGAAGATCATTTTCGGTGTAGCTGCGATGAAAGTATCTGGAATTTTCCAGGCGGCTTCGCCAGTAACGGTAAAGAAAAGGTCTGACGACTCTCTCACGGTTCGAGGTGCCTGTTCCGCCCTTATCAATCGCTTTGAGGAGGGGGAGAGAGCCTCCTTTGCTGAGATGCTTTGGTAGGTTACCTTTGGTCCGCGCTTTCTCGCGCCGCCTTGCGCAACATCCCGGGAGTCGACCCCGTCGCTTTTTTGATCACCTGACCAAGGTATTCCTGATGCCGAAAGCCGCTTCGTTCGGCGACTTCGGCAAGGGTGACGTCGGTTGTTTCGATGAGTAGGCGCGCGCGCTCGATTCGTCGCTGGAGAATGAATTCGCGAATCGATTGATCCATGCAGTCGCGAAACCGTTTTTGAAACAGGGTTCGGGATACTCCGGTTGCTCTCGCCACCGAATCGTTTGTAATCGAAGCGGCAAGATTTTCGCGAATGAACTGAACGCCGCGAGCGACGATGGGGTCGTCAATCGCCTGAACCTGCGAAGACTCGCGTTCGACGATTCCGTTGGGGGTAATGAGGAGGGGGGAGCGTGGTGGCTTTTCTCCGTAAAGAATGCGGTCGACGAGATGGGCGGCCTCAAACCCAACTTGAAAGTGACCTCCACGAACGCTGCTGAGCGGTGGAACACTGATCTCACAGAGGGCGAGGTCGTTGTCGACCCCGACGACGGCAATCTGTTCGGGAACAGGAATCTCTTCGGCGCGACAGGATTCCAGCAGCTCGAGTCCACGCTGATCGCTGCACACCATGATAGCCGTTGGTTTGGGTAGATTGCGGATCCACTTTCGCAGTCGTCCGAAGTCGTCGTGCCGGGAAGATATGTTGCTCCGCGGAGTGACGAATTCGGAGTAGCTCGCTGCATCTGCGCAGCACTCGCGGTAGGCAGCTCCGCGGCGGCTCGACCAGTTTTCTCCTTCGATCCCGTAGAAGGCGAAGTGACGAAAGTTCCGATCGAGAAAATGGCGCGCGACAAGCTGGCCTATCGCTATGTCGTCGACGTGGACCAGCGGAAACCGATTTTCACAAACGCCGAGAACATCGACGACAGGGATGGAAAGCTCTTCGAGTGCACGAAGGACTTCCTTACTCTGGATGCGAGCGATAACGGCGTCACCCTGCCAGTCCCGTAACCAGCCGGGGACGGATTCGTTCAACCCCCCTGCAGCATGAAATAACTGCGTGGATCCAGTCTGTCGGGTATAACGGGCAATGCCACGCAAAATCTCGCGGCCTGACCCAAGAGATGTTTCGACGAGCAGGGCAATGCGTCTGGGAGGGGTGGGCGTCATGGAAAAAGGCTTGTCCGATGTTTACAAAGAATGTGCTGCTTTCTCAACGTGCAATCGTTGCCGAATCGCGCCGGAGCTGACTAGAATGATGCCCCCTATGACCGACAATCTGTTCCATCAAAAGTTTGGCCACGAGCCCGCTGTTACGGTGGTTGCTCCTGGCCGGATCAATCTGATCGGGGAACATATCGACTATCTTGGCGGAGAGGTGATGCCGATCGCAATTGATAGGTCGCTCCGTATCGAGGCGTCGCCGGTTGAGGGGAGTGTATGCGAAATTTTTCCGGAGGGGCTTGGTATCGAGGAGTCCGCCACTTTTGACCTCTCGGAATTGCAGGTGCGGAGAGAGAAGTCCGACATCTGGCTGAACTATATTATCGGAGTGATCGCAGTGTATCGGGATGCGGGTGTGATGTCGCCAGCCTTTCGCGCATCGATTGAGTCTGATCTCCCGGTCGGTGCCGGATTAAGTAGTAGTGCCGCCCTCGAAACAGCGATTGCACTGGTGATCGAATCGCTCAGTGGAATCGAACAGGATGTGGTGGACCGGGCCTTGCTGTGCCAGCGCGCCGAGCATGATTTTGCCGGTGTGCCGTGTGGGATCATGGATCAAATGGCAGTCGGGGCTGGAAAAGCCGGGCGGGTGATGAGACTCAATTGTGGCAATCTTTCGCACTCGTACTTTCCAATTCCTGACGGTATTTCGATTCTCACTGCCGATACGGGAGTGACGCACGCGTTGGGAGACGGTGAATACCGGAAGCGTCGGGAGGACTGCGAGATGGTGCTCCGGCGTCTCCAACTCGATTCTTTTGCGACTCTCGCAGAGCGCGGAGATATGGAGAAAACGAAGGAGAAAATGGGGACGCGGCTCTTTCATCGCGCCAGCCATGTCGTATCAGAAATGGCGAGAGTGGAAAGTTTTTCCCAGGCCCTGGTTACAGGCGATCTCGATGAACTCGGGCATATTATGCGAGCGGGACACGAATCACTTCGCGATGATTTTGAGGTGAGTTGCGTGGAACTCGATGCCCTCGTCGATGCGGCATACGCCATTGGAAAACGTGGCGGAGTTGTGGGATCGCGCATGACCGGGGGAGGCTTTGGAGGGTCTACGGTGAGTCTCGTAAAAACGGAATCGGCTGCCGAAGTGAAAAGATCTCTCGAAGATTTCTATCAGGAAAAGTTTGGACGTGACCTGAATTGCTTTATAACAACTGCGGTAGACGGTGCTCACCTTGTGCCATCTGCCTGAACCCTAATACGCGAATATCTGCGAACTATGAAACCCCTACGAACCCTTCTGACTGTGACAGCAATGTGTGCTCTCTTTTCTTCCTGTAGTGAAACCCCTTCTTCTGGCGGCCGCGAATCATCGACGGCTTCCAGTGTGACCGAAACAAAGCACGGAAGATTGCCGACTGGCGAGAGCGTGAAAATTTTCACTCTGACGAATGCCAACGGCATGGTCGCGAAAGTGACGGAATACGGCGCGATTCTCGATTCGCTGACCGTTCCGGACAAAGACGGAAACCTCGCCGATGTGACTCACGGTTATGACACGCTCGAAGGCTGGCTCTCGAATACATCCTACTTCGGAGCGACGGTCGGACGTTTTGGCAATCGCATCGCGAACGGCAAGTTTACACTGGATGGAAAAGGATACTCGCTGGTGACGAACAACGATCCCGGTGGAATTCCGTGTCATCTCCACGGCGGCACGAAGGGCTTCGATAAAGTCCTCTGGAAAGGGGAGACTTTCGAAGGCGATGGAGAACGTGGGGTCAAGTTGACCTACCTCAGCAAAGATGGAGAAGAGGGGTATCCCGGAAATCTAAGTGTCGAAGTGACCTACACCCTCACTGATGCCAACGAGTTGGCGTGGGAGGCGAAGGCAACAACAGATGCACCTACTGTTCTCAATATCGTGCATCACAGTTACTGGAATCTCAGTGGTGACCCTGACACTTCCATCAATGATCATGAGCTGACCCTTTATGCCGACCACTATCTCGCTACGAATCCCGGGCTTATTCCAACAGGAGAGAAGGCGGCAGTCGCAGATACGCCGATGGATTTTACGAGCCCTCATCTTATTGGCGAGCGGGTCGAGGCAGACTTCGAGGCACTCAAGCTCGGTGGCGGATATGATCATGCGTGGGTTCTCAATGGCACGAAGGAAGGTGATCTCGTCAAAGCATCAAAACTCCGCGATCCCGAGACCGGGCGTGTCATGGAAATCTCGACGAATCAACCTGCGATTCAATTCTACGGAGGAAACTTTCTCGACGGGACGGCGACGGGTAAGGGCGGTGTCACTTATCAGCTCAGGACCGCACTTTGCCTGGAGACGGAAAACTATCCGGATGCTCCCAATAATCCTGATGCGCCGAGTGCAGTGCTTCGGCCCGGCGAGACCTATCACCACAAGATGGTGCATCGCTTTTCAGTAGAGTAATTCTGACTAACAAAACGATATGACGCTGATCACTTTCATTTTCTTCACCGCTCTCGTCGCTGTTCTGACCTGGCGCCTGACCCGTGGCAAAGGGACGAACACCGAGGACGGGTTTTTCCTCGCTGGGCGCAGCCTGACGGGACTCGTCATTGCGGGATCGCTCCTGCTCACCAATCTCTCGACCGAGCAGTTGGTCGGGTTGAATGGGGGAGCGTTTGCCGAAGGGCTTTCGGTGATGGCTTGGGAGGTTATCGCCGGATGTTCGCTTGTGGTCCTGGCTCTGTTTTTTCTGCCTCGCTATTTGAAGTCCGGAATTACAACGATTCCGCAGTTCCTGGAGGAGCGATACGACGCAAAAGTAAGAGCCCTGACGACAGCAGTTTTCATTGTCGCCTACATGCTGATCCTGCTTCCTTTTGTTCTTTTCAGCGGAGCCAGTGCCTTGGCCTACATGCTCGACTTGCCGTCGAAATTGGGTCTCGGCGACACGGCGACGATTTGGGTGGTGGTTGGATTCATTGCAATCGTTGGGTCTGCTTATGCCATTTTTGGAGGATTGCGAGCGGTTGCCGTTTCCGACACTTTTAATGGGCTTGGCCTCCTCATTGGTGGCCTTATGATTACATGGTTTTCCATTCAGTTCGCGGGAGACGGGGACACTTCCATTTCGGGACTTTTCAAAGAGATCAAGGCTGACAATCCAGACGCCTTTGTTTCCCTTGGAAAAGAGGGAGAGGATGTGCACTGGCCGACTCTGTTTTCCGGAGTGCTCTTGCTCAACTTTTTCTACTGGTGCACAAACCAGCAGATTATTCAGAGGACCTTTGGAGCAAAAAACCTGGCTGAGGGTCAGAAAGGTGTTTTGCTCGCCGCGTTTTTCAAAATTATCGCGCCGATTATTCTGGTCCTTCCTGGAATCATCGCGTTGCATGTGGCGAATCAGAATGCGGATTTCAATGCAGCTCTTCTCAACGATGCAGGCGAGCGAGATGGATCACGAGTTTACGGTTCGCTGGTGCGTTTTGT
Organism: Verrucomicrobiales bacterium; assembly: GCA_022424805.1. Lineage (GTDB taxonomy): Bacteria > Verrucomicrobiota > Verrucomicrobiia > Verrucomicrobiales > DEV007 > Arctic95D-9. The sequence continues at coordinate 3,476 of JAKMGR010000056.1, read as the reverse complement.
CCTCCCGGCCCCACTGACCGGATTTTTTGCAGCAGTAGTCGTGGGTTCGATCCTTTCAACCTTCAACTCCGTTCTCAACTCAAGCGCGACGCTTTTCTCGCTCGGCGTCTATAAAAAGGCGATCAACAAAGAGGCTACTCCCGAGCAGGTCGTGAAGTCGGGTCGTTGGTGTAGTGCCATCGTTGCGATCTGCGCAGCGATTGGGGCACCGGTTATCTTTCTCGGAGTCGAGGGGATCTTTGGATACTTTCAAAAGTTGAATGGCGTCTACTTCATTCCTCTGCTCGCTGTGATTCTTGTCGGAATGTTCAACAAGCGAGTTGATGGACATGCCGCCTTCATCACCATTCTGGTCGGACTGCTTACGATGTTGTGGGGAACGTTCTGGGGCAGTGAAACGACAGGGAAACTGTTTGGTTCCGGCTACCACTTCATGGGAGCTGTCTTTGTTGGTTTGATCATTCTGCAACTGGTTCTGGGAACGTTCATGAAACGCAGCGAAGCCTATGTTCAGGTCGATGCGAAAGTAGTCGATCTCACTCCATGGAGCCTTGCTAAGCCAGTTGGTGGATTGCTGATCGCCGTGGTTCTGATTCTCTACCTCGTTCTTGCGGGATAGTTGGAGAACGACCACACTGGGTGTCAGTCTTTCATGGTCAGCAATATCGGCGCGCTGGGACTGGAGCGCGGATTGATTCCGCTGTCACCTTACACGAGATGCCCGATCATTATTGGAATCGGAAAGCCAAGAGAGGCGCCGGTAGTCCGCGATGGAGAACTTCGGGTGGAGCGTGTCGTCAACATTTCGATGACCTTCGATCATAGCTATGCCGATGGAACTCAAGGAGCCCTGGTGATGCGAAGGTTGGAAAAAATCTTCGCCAATCCAGAGGGCTTTCCGGATCTATTTGCCGGCGGCTGATTTGCACCTACTCCGGCATAGTGCCGCCTTTTCTGAGAAGCCCAAGTACGAGCAGAGGCAACAACCAATGCGACGTCCTCACTGTCGTCTCGAAGAGCCACGGATCGAGGTTCCACCACGATGCAGACAAACTGAAGTGGGAAGCGATGCGAGCGAGCGCGGTCAAGAGTCCCCAGGCGACGCAGTAGAGAAGGGCTGGCCGGCGCAGAGGTTTCAGAAAAAGTGCCAGGGCTGCAAGGATATCAAGAACCCCGACGACAAGCAGAAACCCGACGGCAACACTTTCGCTGCAGCCGAGTAGCTTCATCGTCATGATCTGATAGGAAAGCGGAACTGGATGAATCCCCGCCGCGTAAAATCCATGCCCGGCGAAGGTGAAGCCCGTCGCAATGAGCAATAGAAAGGTCATCGCTCGGCCTGTCTGCTTCGTTGCCGCAGCACCTTTTCCGAAAAAGAATAAGGCAATCGGAGCGCTCATTTGAAGGGAATGCTCGATTGCCATTCCGATGTCGTAGTCGCTTGCGACCCAGCGGGCGAAGCTGTCGACTACGAGAAAAAAGGCCCCGAGCCAGAGCAGCCAGCGGAGTTTGGGGAGAGAGGAAAGCAACCAGGGAACAATTGCGATTGCGATCAAGATCAGTCCAATACAACTCAGTGTTATCGTAATGTATGGGTCGGATTCTTTGGCCCAATCATCCCACGGGATTCCGGCCGAATTTTTCAACAGCGAGCTCCACCAGACCTCCTGCCAGAAGAGCCCACGGATCGGGCTGTCAGCTTGCCAGGTAAGCCAGCCGCGCGCGCCGAGGGTGAGGCAAGCGGAGAGCTTCAGGAGAAATATCCAGAGAGCTGGTTGCGATTCACGCCAGTTTTCCGGGAGTATTGCGGGTGCCATCGAGACGGGTAGCGTTCCTGGCTATTCCGGGTTCTCCGTGAAATCCCACTCTCCCAAGGTGCCGAGAATCAGCTTTCGGTTTGGTGGCTCCAATCCTTTGATGACCAGGTTGAAGACATCTGCCACAACAACTTTGTGGCTGCCGTAGTAGCCGTGGCCAAACATGCTGGTATCGATTCCGGAAGCATTGATCGTGTCCATGCCCGTGGTGGCGAGAATTTCCTCTCCCGATAGACCGAGTCGTCCGCTCCCGTGAATTGCTTGGGAGAGCTTCAAAGCGGTATCGTCGGAGGAAGCATACATCGTCAGTTTGTCGGAACACTCCGTAATCTTGGGAAGGATCTGGTCGGTGAAAACATCCTTATCGATGTCGGGTGCTGCGAGAATGACATTGTGGAGATCGAGATCAAAGCCCTCGTCTTTTGCGTTGGCGAGAGCGTAGCTGAGAACTCGCGTGCCCATGCTGTGAGCGATCACGTGAATCCTGTCGATCTCAGTTTTCTCCTGCAGATCCATGAGGAACTGAGTCAGGTGCGGAATGGACCATTCGGCGTTGGCTTCGTCGATAGTATAGGCCTTTAGCTCACTTTGCGAAGGCCAGCTGTAGGACATCGCAACACCCCCAAAGTCGAGGTCAAAGGTGATTTGGCCGGTGCGACGAATCGCATCATCGAATGGAACGTTGAAACCGTGGATGAAAAGTAGAGCCTCGTTTTTGGGGCGTTCTCCCGCTGTTTCGCTGACTTCTGAAAAGAACGACTCTGCTCCCATCTTCTTGAAATTCAGAATGGTGACGCGCTTTTTCGGGTCTTCGGAAAATTCGAGCTTGTACCACTTCGGTCTTTCGACGACACCGATCTTGTGATGGCGGGGGATGGAAATGGTCGTCTTTCCATATTCCATCGGGCCATCCCGGTGCCGATCTTGTCCGTATCGGTCGTTGTTGGTCCTGCTAGTGGTCGGTTTGCGATCAGTTCCGAAGTAAACATCTACTGTGTGAAAGGCCTTGGACGTCTCATCAGAAGGTTTTGGCGCAGTGGCCGTCCCAGACACTCCTTTCATTCCACCTTTGATTCCGCGAGTTACGGTCGCTCCACGGGTGGCCAGAGGTGGCTTTTTCACATTCCCGTAGCGATCTGCCGTAATAGTGAGGATTTCCTCTCCTCCCGCTTCCCAGAGCTTCAACCCTTTGGGAGTTTCAAATGGGGCTGCAAGATCGACGGGGTCGAAATTGGCGCTTCCCTCCACGCGGACTGTTTTTACCTGGATGTTATCTGGGCTAACGTGGACCCAGTCGAATCCATTGAATGCCTCCGTTGCGATCGTCCAGGGCTTGCCATCGTCGGCAGCGCGAAGCGGGGCTCCCCAGCACCCCTCACCGATGTAGGTGGTTGCGTTGGGATCACCCGGGGCGGCGGAAAATCCTTCGTGGCCTTCGGGGTCTGGTTTGAGCGGTTGAGTCCGCTTCATGACATGGGAGTCGCTCTCTAATGCCAGGTCGAGGCCGTGCTCGTAGAAATTGTCGGCCCAGAGCATGGGATTTTCCCCCTCGCTCTTGGCACTTACGTGAGGGCGCATTGGTTTGTGGTAGCCCGCGATGAGATGGGTCCGCGTAGCGCGGTGTTCCTTGAGATCCGCGTTGAGCCATTCTTCCTGATC
>JAKMGR010000327.1 GCA_022424805.1 Verrucomicrobiales bacterium | reverse complement strand
CTACCAAACAGAGGGTTCCACCGAACCCGCTAACGATCTTCGCCGCGTTCGTTTCTTCGAGATTGGGAAAGAGAACTCCGAGTCCTGCAGCGAGCGCATTCAGGCCTAGGGTAAGCAGGCCAATGGCTGAGGCGAAAAAGAGTGTATCCTGCAAGCCGAGCTGAAGATTGTATCCGCCGATCAAAAGGATTACGATGATCATCAATCCGCTGCACAGGGAGCTGATTACGAATTTTTGTAAAACCAGCGAACTCATCTGCAGAGGCGACATCGCCAGAATCCAGAGTCGGCGTCCCTCGAGGCTAAATTGGGGGAACACAAAGCGGGTTGTAAGAGTGGAGAGGGCCAGGGCACAGACCGAAAGGTTTAGAAAGGCAACCAAGTAAAGATCCCGTGGAGAACTGAGATCTCCGTTCATTTGCCGGAGACCGCTAGCATAAATGGCGAGCAATCCAAAGACGAGTCCGAATTGCACCCACTGCGCTGGTTCTCGAATGAAGGTGAGAACATCCTTTCTTGAAATGGCCGCAATAGGGCGTCCCGTGAAGAGGCGGAGTCGAGATGGCTGGGGGTAATCTCTCCTGATTTGCTCTTTCGACTCAGTGTTCTGATTTTCTCGCCGGATCGCAGAGGCGGCAGATTGCTGCAGCGAGCGATTCCACGAATCATAGAACCACGACCTCCCTGCGGCTACGACCAGCAGGAGGGCCATCAGGCAATTGCTGAGCAGCAGGGTCGGATAGAGCAAGCTTGTGAAACTGCGATAGGGCCGTGTCCATTCGATAATTGATCCGGCCAGCCAGGCGCTTGGCATGGCGCGGTTGATCGAGACGTTAGTATGGTGGAGGACTTTCTGAAAAGTCAGAGCCGCGCCGAGCCCCGCGTTCTCGGTGATTTCCCGATCCTGCAAGGCTGTCTGAACAACCGATACGGTGAGGATGGCTGCTGCAACGATGAGTCCCGAGGCGAATTGCTTTCGGGTCAAAAAGCGAGTCAATGTGATTAAGATCAATGACCCTAGTGCACTCGCGAGGAGGAGAAACGGAAACAGAACGCCGATCACCTTGAGAAAAAAGAACGGCGATACATCCCGAATTCCTCCAAAGGCGACGAGGAGGGGGGCGAGAATGAAGACGAGTCCCCAGCTTGAGAACATCGCTGATTCAAAGCACTTCCACAGAAACACAGCCCGATGGGAAACCGGAAGGGTCAACAGCCACCGGGTATCCTGATTCCGATATAGAGAAATGTATCCTGTGACTGCCACCGAGAAGATCAGCATCATCAGGAAGCAAAAAAACATCACGTAGATCAATCGATCGCTGAGCAGCGCTCCGGCGGCCGGGAGTTTTGAGACATACTGAAGGCCTTTCTCAAAAAGCCAGTGGGATGAAATCGTATAGGTTGCAAGAAAACCAATGATGGTGGCTGTCATCAGTCTCGAGCGGCGTAATGATACCGCTGTCTTCACGCGCAGCATTTTCCAATGCACACGAAGAAGGAGAAGCCATTGTTCGAAGGTTGTCATTCGCGAAACGCGAAATGATCCACGTTTCGCGCGAAACATTCAACGCCCAAGTAGGTAATTTGCGGGAAAGGTCTTGAAACTGGGGTGCAAACTGGGTCTAAGCGAACTTTTCCCTTCCGCTTTTGTCACTTATCTCTACTGTTTTGTCATGGCTACCATTGGAACACCGTTCACTTCCGAGGCGACCCGCGTGATGCTCTGCGGATCAGGAGAACTCGGCAAAGAAGTTGTAATCGAACTGCAGCGATATGGCGTCGAAGTCATCGCTGTTGATGCGTATGAAAATGCCCCTGCGATGCAGGTGGCGGATCGATCCCATGTCATATCGATGCTCGATGGCGAAGCCTTGCGCGAGGTGATTGATCAGGAAAAACCCCACCTCGTTGTTCCCGAAGTTGAGGCTATCGCAACCGATGTTCTCGCCGAAGTGGAAAAAGCTGGCGCAACAACAGTGATTCCAACCTCTCGTGCGACACAGCTCACAATGAATCGCGAAGGTATTCGGCGACTTGCTGCCGAGGAACTTGGGCTCGAAACCTCTCCGTATCGATTTGCTGAGACCGAGAAAGAATATCGTGACGCCATTGCCGAGATTGGTTTGCCATTTGTGATCAAGCCAATCATGAGTTCATCAGGCAAAGGTCAGAGCATGGTTCGCACCGAAGAAGAAATCGATGCAGCCTGGCACTATCCCCAGGAACGTGGGCGCGCC
>JAKMGR010000675.1 GCA_022424805.1 Verrucomicrobiales bacterium | reverse complement strand
GTTCCCACATCGGCGGTTCACCTCGGGTGTTGTCGACGAGGTGAAAGCGCGCCATGCGCGCCGCGAGGCTCTCGAGAATCTTTCCTTGCGCGAGGGCCTGGTGTTCGTCGGCACGTATCCAGAAATTGTCGCGGCCCACGCCCTCCTGAAACATTCGCTGTCTTTCGCTCTTTGGCTTTTCGTATCCATCCAGAATCTTGCTGTGAACGCGAACGACTAATCCGCCTTCGGGTGGCCCGTAGACATAGCGGCTATCCGGTTCGCCCGATTCGATAGCAGCCACTTCGCCTGGCCGGTATTGCTTTTGCGCATTGCGCAGTTGCTCGAGTAAATCATTGATTTTCCGATTGTTGTTGTAACCGAGAAAGCTTCCGTCAGGTGTCGCCGTGTAGAGGCCCTGGGTCGTTGGGCCGCCGTCGCCAACTTTGCGAGGTCCCTGGTTGGCGATCTTCTGATAAAATTGTCCCTCGGCATCCTGCTGACGCCGCTGGTAGGCCTGGTCAATTGCGACAGGAATAAAGTGACTCTGTAGCAGGCTCACAACACCCGGGTCACTGAAAGTCGACGCACGGTCGAGCACTCCGTTGTTTCACGTGCACCCGAGTGGGTGGCCATCCATCGCCCAGATAAAAATCGGCTTTTTTTCCTTCGCGGCTTTCGCCTGCGCTTTCAGAAGATCCGTTTCCCAGGGGATTGTGCGCCATACCTTTTCGCCGGATGGCTGCAGTTCGCGATGCAGTGTTTCAAAGTTGGCGATGGTCAGCGAGTTGGCTGCCATTAAAAATACCGTGCTGATTGTCGTAATCATGGGAAAGGCGAAACAATATCACGAAAATGATCTGCGAGCCTTGGAAAAGCGGTTGCCTATTCGGTAAGAAATTTGTATTCAAGACGTCGAACCTCTCACTCATGAAAAAGCTCACTTCCCTCGCATCTTCCATTGGCACTTCCAATAAGAATATTTCCGTCGGTCTTCTCATTCTGCGTGCTGCCACTGGTCTCTTTATGCTGATCGCTCACGGGTGGCCCAAGTTGGCAGGGTTTTCCGAGAAAAGCGGAGGCTTTCCCGATCCCATTGGATTGGGTAATCCGGTCAGCCTGAGTCTTGCTGTGTTCGCAGAGGTAATCTGCGCCCTCGCTGTCGCGCTGGGAGTGTTCACACGAGTCGCGGCAATTCCGCTCGTCATCACAATGGTCGTTGCTGCATTTATCATTCACGGGGACGATCCTTTTGCGAAGAAGGAATTCGCCCTGCTCTACGCCATTCCATTTCTGACCCTCGTTTTCACCGGGGCAGGAAAGTTCTCTCTTGATGCCAAGTTGGGCAAGTGATGTGGGATTTACCGGGCGGATCAGCTTTTAAAAATCCAGTTTTTCGGGTCAAAAGAAAAACAAATCTTGCCCTTGCCGCCGGTTCGTGGCCCAATCGAACGGAAAAGGACTCTCGGGGATGGTTTTCGCTCTGCATGGCCGCTTCGGGTGGGGAAATAGAGGCTTTGAAAATCCTTGTGGAGTATGGTGCCGATATTGACGAAAAAACGAGTCGGAAAAACACACCTCTCATTTACGCAGCTTCGAGAGGTCACCTTGATGCAGTGAAATGGCTGGCAGAAAAGGGGGACTACGTTCACTCCGCCAATAGCAAGGGGGTTACCGCCCGCTCGATAGCTCAAGTAGCCGGATTCAAGGAAATTGCTGCTTTCCTGATCCGTGCGGAAGCAATGCAAGTCCGGAAAAAACATTTGGATCCGCAGAAGCTGAAAAAGCTGGCTTCTTTAGAAGTGCCGACCTTTCCGCAGTAGCAAAAAGCCACTCTCCAGGTCTTTCACTCCTCCCACACAAATTCGTCCGTCGAAGGGCGTTTGTAGCTCCACGCTCTTGGAGGAAGCTTTTTCTTATTGGCTAACTCCATGTAGGCGAGGATTCCGTCGGCAATTGCGGCGGCATATTTTTCTCGCCAGGCGGCAGAGTGAATTTTCTTTGCCTCGGTGGAATTGGTGAGAAAGGCTCCTTCAATCAGAATGGAAGGAACGTCGCAGTGACGGAGGACGGCATAGCGCGCGCGTTTCACACCACGATCAAAGCTGTCCATTTTTCCAAGCAATGTGT
>JAKMGR010000651.1 GCA_022424805.1 Verrucomicrobiales bacterium | reverse complement strand
GGCCTGGGCCGCTCCGGTGAAACCTGCAAAGCCACGGCTCTGATGGGATTCCGCTTTCTCCTGCTATTCGCATCGTTGTTCAGTTTTCTCCTTTCGAGTTCGGGAGAGGAGATTTCTCTGACCTTTGGTCCGTTTCGCGGTTTAGAAGTAAATCGCCCCGGTGACGGTGTGAGCGATTTGAAGATAGAAGGTGGCGAGCCTCATTTCTGGAGCGGACTCTTGCCTGAATCTTTTGACCCTACTAAACACACAATTCTCGGATTTGAGTATTTTTCTCCCGATGGAGTGAAGTCATTTTCGCTTCGATTTCGTCAGCCAGATGGAACCGTCCAGGTCGTCGATTCGATTGAAGTGCCCCTGGCTGAGACATGGGTTCCGCTTTTCTTTGACCTGACAAAAGCACAGCCAGCACTGGAGAGAGTTGGGGAAAAAGAACAGAGGTTTCATTTTTCCTTTCAAGACCGAAAAGGGACCGCGATTCGACTTCGAAAAATGGTTCTTCGCGAGCCGATAGAGGAAGAGCGTCAGTCTCGGTTTAATCGCGAAGCGCTTCTGAAAAGCAAACAAGAAGACGCAGCGAGGATCGCTGATTATTTCGACTCATCGTTTCCCGGTCGGATTGATCGCGTGGTTTTGCGGCCCGAGAAAGTGCTCATCGTAGGGACGACTCCGCAGGATGCCGTCCTCCGCGAATTGCGCCCGGTGCATGCTTCCCACATCATCATCCCTGATCCGCCAGTGGCGAAAAATATATCCGGTGATTTTGAAATCGAACTCCCTCGATTTGTTGAATCAGGGAATCGAGATCGTGCCTTGTCGCGATTTCGCCTCGAGTCAGGCGATGGGGAATTTCTCTCCCGAGCTGTGTGGGTGACTGAGCTGGCCGATGGCGTTTCCAAAAAACTGGGGCGCATTGCAAACACGAGCCAGAAGGGCTTGGGAGGGATTCCCGAAATAGCAGACCCAGATCATGAGATTTTTGAGCTGGGGTTGTCGCATGCAACGATCAACGTCGTTCTCAATGCTTTGATCTCAGATCGTCCGCGGCCCAATTTTGAAAAAGTGCTTTTTGAAGGGAAGCCGTTTTATCTGAACCGTGGTTTTCTGCAGAGACGGCAGCGCACCGTTCAGCTGCTCCGGAAAAACGGGATCACCGTTACCGGGATCTTGCTGGTCTCCAATCAGCGAGATTCCCCGATGGTTCATCCCGAGTCGGAGTCGCGTGGAAAATTTGTGATGCCGAACCTGCGTGAGCCGCGCGGAACGGCGCAGTATCTGACCGCGCTTCGTGTCCTTGGGAACCACTTCACACAGCCAGGATATCGGATCAGCAACTGGGTAGTGCACAATGAATTCGATCAGGCCGGAACGTGGACCAACATGGGCGATCAACCCGTCGATCGATACCTGGAATCCTACAGCCGTTCAGCGCGACTCATATACTCGACGATGCGGGCGCGCGATCCTCACTCTCGTGTTTTCATCTCCCTAACTCATCATTGGACGAAGAAGAGTTCAGGGGCTGGGACCTACACGGTGCGCCCAATGCTGGAGCGCTTCGCGCAAATGGCGAAGGCTGAAGGCGACTACGAGTGGGGCGTTGCCTATCATCCGTATCCAAGAAATTTGCGCGATCCGGACACGTGGAAAGATGCGGGCGCAGAAATGAATTTCGACACACCCTATATCACTCCAAGAAATTTTGAAGTGCTTCCGTTTTTTCTCCAACAGGAGCGATTTTTGTATGAGGAAGAGCCGCGAGGCATTCTCTTCTCCGAGCAGGGGTTTAACTCGCCGACTTTGAGTGAAGAAGATCAGCGTAGGCAGGTCGCGGGGATGGTTTACATGTGGAGGCGACTTCCCAACCATCCCATAATCGAAGCCTTTCATTTGCACCGTTACAAAGATATGCCGGGGCAGGAAGGTGGTCTCCGCCTTGGGATTGTCGACGAAAATGGAAATCGGAAACTCGGATGGGAAGCATGGCGAGATCTGGAGACACCCGCACAGAAAAAGTGGGAGCAAGTAGCCGATGAAGTGATCGGTTCGGAGTGATAAAACCCTGTTTGATTGCGCACCTGAACCTGTTGGTTCATTCACCTAAGCCTGTTGCGTGATCGTTGAAAGAGCTGGAAATTTCTGACGTAGCCTCTCCATGAAAACTCGATTTCTCCTTATCGCTTGGCTTTTGTTGACCTCCCTAGCAACGGGCCAGGAGGTCTCCGTTGATGATCTTGCGCGCTTCGTTTCCGGAAGACCGTTGTCTATCGCCAGTCCGCTGAATCAATTGCTCGGGCGGCCCGCCGTCCGGCAGCACTACAATGAGACCGAAAAACTTTCGACCGACTGGCAGGAGCGTCGGCTCAAGGCAGTTAAGCAGTGGGCGGTTCGGGAAATTCAGCCGAAGCTGACGCGGCCGAAATGCGTGAAGTATATGTTCGGTGGTCCCGATTTTGTTCACGTTGCGACCGTGTTTTCGGGAGTTCCGGAATACATTCAGGCAGGGTTGGAGCCGCTCGGAACAATTCCAAATTTCTTTGCAATGGATGAGCCAACGTTGGACAGTTACCTGCGGCATCTCAATTACACGCTCCGCTCCATTTCGCGCCGAAACTTTTTCATCACCAAGGAAATGCGGGAGGATTTCGGAAAGCAGGGTGTCGACGGGGTATTTCCCGTGTTGCTCTATTTTACTTCGTTGACCGGGCACGAGGTGCTCGATGCGAACTACGTCACTTTGCAGGACGATGGATCGGTTCTGCAGAGCGATGCGGGAAACGCGACGGGTATTTGGCTGCGGATTCGTGAGATTAATCCGACTTTCGGGGATCCTGCAGCGCAGAATCTCTACTATTTCAAAACTGACCTTTCGGATTCCGGCTTCAAAAACGGGAGTCCTTTCCACCGATTTCTTGCTTCCAAGCCGGACAGTGTAGGCTATCTGAAGGCGGCCTCGTTTCTGATGCACATGGAAGGCTTTTCCAATATCCGCAATTTCCTCGTCGGCGATTGTTCGCACATTTTACAGGACGCATCAGGTATGCCGGCAGACTTTTTCTCGCTCTACTACGATGTCGATTACTACGGCAAATACGTCGGGCCGATCGATATGTTCAGCGAATACGACCAGCCCTTCCTGCATCAGGTCTATGGTTCGGGCGTAGCGAAACCGCTGCCATTTGGAACGGGATACCGGATGAAGGATGAGCACTCGGTGCAGATGTTCGGGACGAGGAAGTGATTGCGAGCAGGTCTGCTTTCGTTAAGAATACCGGGATGAAATTACCTTTCGCGTTCTTACTTTTTGCTGCCTCTCTTTCCTTTTCAAGTTCGACAGCGGACGAACCCCGTAAACCAAACGTCATCGTCATCATGGCCGACGACATGGGTTACGGTGATCTGTCCTGCTACGGAGCGAATGATTTCGAAACCCCCTACATCGATCAGCTCGCTGCGGAGGGGATTCGGTTCACGAGTGGATATTGTTCTGCTTCAACTTGCACACCGACTCGTTATTCCTTCCTGACGGGAACGTATGCTTTTCGAAAAAAGGGAACGGGAATTGCTCCTCCGAGTAGTCCTTCCATTATTCCTGCGAACACTCCTACGATTGCTTCGATGCTTCGTGGAGTCGGGTATCGCACCGCTGTGATCGGAAAATGGCACCTCGGTCTCGGTGGGGAAGAGGGGCCGGACTGGAATGGTGATCTAAAGCCAGGACCGCTCGAATTTGGTTTTGATACCTGCTTTCTGCTTCCGACGACAAACGATCGCGTTCCGCAGGTGTATGTGAAAGATCATCGCGTCTTGAATCTTGATCCGAAAGATCCGCTCTGGGTTGGAAGGAAGAAGCCGAGCGAGGATCACCCCACTGGTATTACTCATCGCGACACGCTGAAGATGGATTGGACGCATGGTCACAATTCCACCATTCACAATGGCATCAGCCGAATTGGATTTTACACCGGAGGGCACGCCGCTCGTTTCCGTGATGAAGATCTCGCCGACAAGTGGGTTGAGCAGTCGGTCGAATACATTGAGGAAAACAAAGATCGTCCTTTCTTTCTGTTCTTTGCTTCTCATGACCTTCACGTGCCACGCATACCGCACGAGCGTTTTCAGGGTGCGACCCGTCTTGGATACCGTGCGGATTCGATCGTGCAGCTCGACTGGTGTGTCGGGGAATTGATGAAAGCTGTCGACGCGCAGGGATTGGCAGAAAACACGCTCTTTGTATTCTGCTCCGACAATGGCCCGGTGATGGACGACGGCTATGCAGACGAGGCGCTGGAAAAACTGGGTGATCATCGTGCCGGCGGGCCCTACACCGGAGGGAAATACAGCGTCTACGAGGGTGGAACACGAACACCTCTCATCACGCGATGGAAGGGCACTATTGATCCGGGAGTTTCAGACGAAATGGTTTGCACAATCGATTTCTATGGAAGCCTCGCTGCGCTGGCCGGTGGGAAGATTCCGGAAGACGGGGCTCTCGACAGCCTTGATG
>JAKMGR010000646.1 GCA_022424805.1 Verrucomicrobiales bacterium | reverse complement strand
TCTTTCAGCATTTGTCCCAATTCCTGCTGAACCCGATTCTGCTCGTCCTGAAAGCGATCCATCTGCTGCTGCTGTTGCTGCTCCAGTAGCTTCGCGGCCTGTTCGTCCGCATTTTGCCGCGCTTCCTGCATTTTCTGGCGTGCTTCTTCAGCCATCTGATCGGCCTTCATGGCCAGCTCCTGCTGTTTGTTGGCGATGTCATTCAGCTTGGAAATCGCTTCGTAATCCTTATCCGCTTCGCGCATGGAACGGGAGAGCTTGTCGATTTCTCGAATAGCTTCTTCCACTTTCTGGCGAGCCTCGTTCGCTTCCTTCTGCCGCTCCTTGCGGCCGTCGGTCATGGGGACGAGATCTGCTTTTTCCCGCGCTTCTGCGATGGTTTCGTTGGCGAGCTTTTCAGCTGTGTCTGATTGCTCCTGAAACAATCCCTGGTCGAGCATTGCCGCGACCTCATCGAGTCGATCACGGGCCGTTTCGGTTCGCTGGGAAAATTCTTCCAACTCCTTGCGTGCCTGGGGGCTGACTTCGTCGGACCGGCTTACTTCCTGCTCGACCCGTCGCATATCGTCTCGGGCGCGTTCCAGTTCGCGCTTGGCTTCTTCGAGATTTTCCCGCACTTCTTTCTTCTGCTGGTCGATCGCCTGGTCAGCGAGTGATTTGGCGCTCTTGCTGATGTTGATGTAGATCGTTTCGCTGAAGCCAACTCCGGGTCCGTCGTAGTCTTCAGGGCGGTTGTCGCTTACACGTATTTGCACGGCGAGACGCTTTTGCTCGGGGCGAAGCCGCAGGGCGGCGAGATCGAGTCGGGCTGCGGAAGCGTAGGCTCCGGGGCCCGCGATAGAAGTTGGGAGTTTCTGTTTTTGTTCCAGTGATTCGGGAGCGCCATCCGGGGTGATGATCAGCGCGACATCAGAAAACCCGAAATCCTCGGTCACATCGGCGGCGATGTCGAGTTGTTCGGTCGGCCTCAAACTGAGCTCTCGCAGAATCGGCTGAGTGATCTGAACGGTTGGAGCTTTGTCCGGTAGGACTTCGAGCGGGAATGAAATTGGTGAATTGGAGAATCCATCGAGATCGGAAAGCTCCAAGTGCCAGTTGCCATTCATTCCGGCGAGAAGTTCGAATTCCCAGGAGAGTTCGCTGCTATTCACGGTCGGTGCCGGCATTTCCCGCGACGAGTTGAGAATCATCTTGGAACTCTGGACAGGCTTGTTGACCACAGCCGTCAGAGTTACCCGGGTGTGATTGACTGCTCGAATTTCTCCGGTTTCGGTTGGTTCGGTTTTGGAATCGAGTCCCGTGTATTCCGGGTAGTCGTAGCGGATCGTGAGCCCGTCGACGACGGGTGGCTCGACTGTTTCTACGGTGAAGTAGCGGCTGAGGGCAGCTCCGGCACGAACCCGATATTGAAAACCTTCTTCTACATTCGGAAAGGTGAGGGAAAAACGCTTCGTGCCGTCGTCCTCTTCACCGATCAGAGTCATTCGTTCGACAGATTCTTTGCCATCTTCCTGCAGCCTCCGAATCTCGGCGCGACGAAGGCGCTTGTGACGGGCGCTCATTTCGACGGTAATCGTGCCGCCTTTGGCAATTCGAACATCTCCCGGATCGATCACAAGCGAGTCGGCGTAGGCGTTTCCAATGTCGAGAAAGGGTGCTAGTGCTCGCGTCATCAGTGTCCACGACTGCTTGGGCCAAATCAGCAAGGTCGCTGCAATGATGGAAGCGAAAACGACTGCAATGAGTAGATACTTGTTTGTTTTGGCAGGCTTGAACTCGGTCTTGGGATCGACCGTTTCGACATCGTCGACGGCTGAATCGACCACGGCTGAAATGAGTTCTTCCGATCCCTTGATCGACTCAGGATCATCGCTGGAGAGAAGTTCGACTGCCGTGGAAATTCGCTCCTGCAGTTCCGGGTGTCGGATTTCGAGGATCCGCGCCATGTGCGTCAGGGTAAATCGACGGGACAGGGGGCGGACGAGAAACCACCAGGCAGCGACTGCGGTGATTGCCAGCCCAGTTAGGCTGAGGATCCACCTCGATGTGGTCGAAAAGAGGGTGAAGGCCGCATCGATCGCCATGATCGCGAGCAGACAACCAAAAGCGACTGCGAGTGTTGCAAAAAGCCCACGCAGAAAAAGGAGTCGCCGAATTCTCCGGATCATCAAATCCAGTTTGTTCAGGATCGGTTCCGGAAGTTGGCCGAAGGCTGCTTCGAGAGTATTCATGATCTTTTTTTGGGCGAGGTTGAGGAAATCAGACCAGTCCGCTGCGGCGGCGCAAAATCCATTCCGAGGTGAGGAGACCGAGAAAGCTGAGTAGAAGGGGCCACGTGTCCCAGAGGGACACGTTTCGTCGTTCTGTCAGGATTTCCTTCGGTGATCCAAAAGAGGTGAGGAGGGTTTCGAGTTGGCTGAGCTCAGCGACCTTTCCACCAGTCATGGTGGTGGCTCGGTTGAGAAAGTTTCGATCTGCGGTCAACTCAGCGAGTTCGACAGGGTTGCGCGTTGTTACGACTAGAATCTGAGTCTCGATGGCGTCAGGACCGTCGGGGTTTTCTCCAATGGCCTGATCGACTGATTCACCAGTGAGTTTAAGCGAATATTCGCCTTCCTCTCGAAGTCCTGTCAGGCTGGTTTCGTAGATGCCCGATGAGTCAGTGCGATAGCTCATCTTCTGACGGGAGAGGCGTTCCCCATCTTTCCAGATTTCCACTTCCACTTCGGAGTCGGTGATAGGGCGGCGATCGGAGTCGAGAAGCTTGGCCGAAACTTCAATAGCATCGCTCGGGGTGTAGCTGAGCCGATCCGATCCGAGTCGTGCGAGTTCGTTTCCGGATCTCAGATTTTTCCCAGCTCCCCAGCGTGTCACCTGTCCCCAGAAGCGGTGGTGATAGGTGTCACCTACTCCGTATCGAAATCGCCAGGTCTGATCGAAATTCAGCATGAGTACTTTTCCCAGGCCCGCCCGAATCGTCGTGATGACGGCATTATCCTGCTCAACCTGCTTGCGGTTTGCGAGCTGTTCGAGAGCAGCTTCGACGGAGCCAGGGGAGCCATCTGGTGCCGAAGCCTGACTGAGTCCCGGACTTCCTGAGGCCTGTGCATAGGCGAGCACTTCTGCGGTTTCTTTGACTCCGCCGTGCTGGAAGCGCCACCGCATCGGCTGGAATCCGGCCCAGCGTTCTTGGTTCAACGCGCGGCTCGTCGACTGCGACGTGACAGAATGAGTCTGGCCCGGACTGGTCAACTCAATTTGGAAGGCAGGTTCTGGGCTCTCCATCCGTGTTGATTTGCTCGGTTCGTAGGTAATCGGGAGAAGATCCTGGAATGTCTCGTAATTAAATCCGTGAGGCATGTGCCGAGGTCCGGCGATGCAGACGAGAAGCGCGCCTCGCTTGGTGACCGTTTCCTCGATTGCTTCCCAGTCTTCCTGATCGAGTGAGGTTGGCGAGAAATCGCCAAGAATGATGACGTCGAATAGGCCCCATTCTTCCGGACTCGGAGGCAGGCTTGTCGCTTCGGCTTCTCCGAAGGGGCGGGAAGCACTTGCGGCGATATCTTCGGGGCGACGTCCGCGATGTACTTCATCGGGATCGAGAAGCACATATTGCAGGTGCACGGATTTATCTCGGCCGTAGAAAAGATTTCGCAAATAGCGAAATTCCCAGCGGGGGAATCCATCGACGAGGAGAACGTTGGTCCGGTCGTCGGTGACGGCGACTTTGAAATCCCATTCGTTGTTGGTTTGGAAAATCTCCCGCTTATCCGGTTGCAGTCGAATCTGATAATCGAGGATGCCTTTTTCTTCAGGGCGATGCACAAAGCGAAGTTCCGTTCGGAAGCTCACATCGGTGATATCGATATCGATGGTATCGGCTACTTCGCCGTTGCAAAGTAATTCCGCTGTTACCTTCTCTCCAAGCAGACCGTCGATTTTTGCTTCGGCTGCTACGACAACTCGATCGTCGAGGTAGATGGATTCCGGTGCTTTGACATGGAGCAGAGAAATGTCGACAGGGCCGAGTCGGCCGCCGATTGGAACAGCAGAAAGGGGCGTGTTCTGCACGGCGAGTTGGCGAAGGCTGTCCTCAGGCAAACTGCCTCCGTTGTGGCGACCATCAGTGAGCAGGAGAACGCCTGCGAGTGATTCGGGAGCCGTATTTTCGAGAACATATTCGAGCGCGCTCGTCATGTCCGTCTGCGCCGCTGCCGGATCACTTCCCATCTCGTCTTCCCAGTTGTTCTCCGCATCCTCTCCCATGGTGATTTGCTCGACATCGCGGGCGAAACGGAAGTAGCGAAGATTGTAGTCCTCCTTGAGCCGTTCGATGAAAGGAATAGTCGCAAAATCAGATTCGGCATCGCTCTGCGCTGGCGGCACGGGGAAGTCGAGGGCCGCTCGTGCCAACTCGAGGCGTGATGTGCTGGCTGCTTCGGAGACACGATCACGAGCTGGTTTTTTGAGAGAAGATAGAAAGTCGCCATCCGCTTTTATCTTTGTCTGTTCCAGCGTATTGGAGATTTCGCCGATCTCCTTTTCAGCCAGCTCCAGCTGTCGAATCAGCTCTTCGGCGTTGCCTGACGCGGAAGCTGATTTGGCTGCTTCGAGAATTCGGGAG
>JAKMGR010000633.1 GCA_022424805.1 Verrucomicrobiales bacterium | reverse complement strand
CGCACGATTGCTATCGTGTTGGTTAAGATCGCCAAAATTTGCCGATTTTTATGGCGAAATGGGGCAAATTTCGAGAATCTGCCGTCGCATTTTTCCGGGTGGAGAGTCCAACTCGTTGCCGCAAATTCGACAAAACCCTGTTGCTTCAAACAAGAGACTTTGTTGCGTCACTGACCTAGCAGGGGTCAATTGGGGGCTGAAAGGGGCTCAGTTTGCCTTCAAATACGCTACAATGTCGGCAACTTCCTGGGCGGTGAGGCCGAGTTGAGTAGCGCTGAGCATCGCGCTACGCTTCATCTTGCGCTTCGACTTGATCTTGCCTGCTGGAATCATCTGGGTAACTCCTCCCATGCTTGTAATGATAGCAGGGTTTCCATCCTGAATGAGAAGGCCGTGGACGCGTTTGTCGTTTTTGGTCACGATTTCGGTGGCTTCAAATCCGTGGGCGATATCGGCACTTGGATCGATGATGGATCGGGCAATGACGTCGGCAGTCTGGGTTTTTCCCCATCCGTCAAGAGCGGGGCCGTATGGCACGCCCATGCCGCCAGATTCGTGGCACATGATGCATCGCGCGACAGTTGCCTTGCCGCGAACGGCGTCGCCCTCGAGAGCGAGAACGGCGGTAACGGTGAGTGCTTTCTGCTGCGCCTCGTCGGGCTCAGGGGTAAAGATTTCCTGAATGACGACTTTGCTTGGATCGTAGATACCACGTTCTTTCAGCGCAGTCATCACGTCGTGCTTTTTCCAATCGTTGTTGGCGCGATTCATGAGCCACCAGATCGCGTCGGCTTTCAGGGGAGTGTCGAGCATGGCGAAAGTGAGCATGGCGTCTGCCGCTACTTTGGTATCGATGAAAGCAATCGCGTCGAGAGCTTGTTTGCGGAGATCTCTGGGTAACGTTTCGTTTTTCGCACGAATCACGAAATCTTCGACGGCACCGGCCGGGTGAAGGCGCCAGGCGATTCCGGCGAAGGACGGTGACCACGTTCGAGAGTCCTCGGTAGCCATGGCGGCTTTGACGGCCTGGTAGATTTCTTTTTCCTTGCCGGTTGCGCCGGTGCCGAGGGCTTCCAGGTAAGAGCGATCTTTTCCGTCGTATCCCTGGGCGAGCATCACGAGAATCTCTTTCGATGTCTCGATTGATTCGTTGCGCATCGAAAGTGCGACCTCACGGCGTACAGCCGGGTCCGGATGAGCAGCAAGGCGCATTGCGCTGGCGGTAAAATCGAGGCCGGCCCTGCGCATCGCGCGGTAGGCGGCAATCATTCGCTGAGCGGTGGGCTGCTCGGCAGGGTAACCTGCGAAGCGCGGCCCGCTGATACCCAGATTGTAGAGAACATAGATCGCGCGCGCCTGGATGTAGGGGTTTTCGTCCTTGAGCAATTCGGCGACAGGACCAAGGGCGGCCCGACCTTTTGCTTTCAGTCCCTCAAATCCGATCGCTCGCACATTCGGGGCGGGCGATTTCAGGGCGGTTATGAGCCCATCAATGGTCTCGGTATCAATTTTCGGGTTGACCGGTTTAAAACCTCTGGGAGCAATCCGGTAGATTGCACCAGAGCAGGTGGCATCGAGATCCTGGTGGCCTCCGACGCGGCCATCATACCAGTCGGAAACGTAGAGCGCACCGTCAGCTCCAACCGCGACATCGGATGGGCGGAAGAGTGTTTTCTGCTCGTTGTTGACGCTGTTGCTGCCTCCGAGGAAATCCGAGCCAGCAAATTCCCCGGTCGGATTGGTCGTGACAAAGTCCATTCGCTCGAGTTGGAATCCTGCCCCGTCGAGTTTCGGCTGATAGCCAAAGACGACGTTCCGGCCAGCTTCACAGGCGAGAAAAGTTCCGACCCACTTGTCGCCAAGCGCTCCGTTTTCGTAATATACGTTTCCGGTGGGGGAGCCTCCGCCATAGACGTCTCCCGCTGGCGTCATTCCCGGATCTTCCTGCCGCCACTCCGCCACGGGAATGCTCTGGCCGGGGCGTTTGTCGACGCGCCAGCTGCGCTGACCATCGTTAGAGGAAAAGCCGAAATTGGCGTATTCCATCACCCAGCTGACGCGGCAGGCGGGAGGGTCGTCGTTGTCATTCTGAAAAAGGTCTCCAAATGACGTGACGGATTGCTCGTAGGAGTTGCGGTAATTGTGGCCGATGACTTCGGCATTGGTGCCGTCAGGATTCATGCGAACCGTAAATCCCCCGACGTATACGTGACCGTCGTCGCTTTTCGATCCAGCGAGAGCGGCGGCATCGTGCGGATAGGGGAATGGGCCGATCGGCTTGGGGCGATAGGAACCGAAAATGGCAAATGTTTTCCCAGACTTGTCGGTGAATTTTCCTCCGCAGTTTCCCGAGTTGAAATACCATTTTCCGTCAGGGCCGACGGTAACGGAGTGGAGTGAGTGGTCGTGGTTTTGTCCGTTGAATCCCGTGAGGAGAATTTCGCGTTTGTCTTTTGCAGCATCGAACTTCAAGTCACGATCGACGTCGGTGTAGACGAGGAGGTGAGGAGGCTGGGAGACGACGATCTTATTGTCGATTACGGCAACGCCGAGCGGGGCAACGAGCAGGGGTTCCTGCACAAAGGTATGACTGGAGTCTGCAGTCCCGTCTCCGTCGGTGTCTTCGAGGACGACGATGCGATCGCCTTCGGGCTGGCGTTCGTGATTCTTGCGGTAGCGCACGCCCTCGGCGGCCCAGATGCGTCCGTCCTTATCGACGTCGATGTTTGTTGGATTGAAAAGCTGAG
>JAKMGR010000616.1 GCA_022424805.1 Verrucomicrobiales bacterium | reverse complement strand
AACCTGGTTGCTTCGGAAGCGCTCGCCCAAGCGACAGGAGAGGGCTTCACTCTCTTTTCCTTTTCACCAATCGGATTCCCGGCATTGGTCGTCGGCACTCTTTTTGTTGCCTTCGTCGGACGTCATATTTTGCCAAAAACGATGCCCGAAGGTTTCGAGGCGTCGCGCGAAGATGCGGGAGAGGAATTTCCTTTTGCCCACGATCTGGAGCAGTATCGATTTCATCTTCGGATCGCTGAGGATTCTCCTCTCGACGGTGAGCCGCTTTCCCGATCCGGACTCGGCCAGATTCTGGGTCTCGTTGTGAAATCAGTCGAAAGGGGAGGAGAAAAAATTTCCGAGGTCGATCCCGACATGCCGCTCGCGGCTGGCGACATGCTTTCCGTGCAGGGCAGGGTTGATGACTATCGTGACTTTATGCAATGGCGGGCTTTCGAGATGGCCTCCGGATCTGAAATTGTGGAACTGCTTTCCCTGAATCGCCTCGTCCTTCTTTCTGCGACCGTTCGCGAAGGCGCCCAGATCGAAGGGCTCTCCGTTGCCGAAGCCGACTTCAGCCGCCGTTTTCGCGGCCACATCATCACGATTCGCCGGGATGGGAAAGTGAATCGAGGTCCTTTTGCGGGTTTCAAATTCGAGGCGGGTGATTCGATTCAGATCGAGATGAAAAAGGAGTCGATGGAGGCAGTGACCGAGTCCGACGAATTCGAAAGCGTTTCCGTTATCAGCGAAGAAAGCTTCAGCGACATCTATCGTGAATCTGACTCGCTACTTGAGCTCGCAATCCCCCCGGAGTCGCACCTCGCCGGCCTCACTATCGCCGAGAGTGGAATCGGTGACACGCTGCATATGCGGATCATTGCGATAGGGAGAAAAGAAGAGGGCTCGATGTTTTTTCCCGACGCGGAAGAGGCCTTCAAAGTCGGCGATAAACTTCTAGTTCATGGAGGGCGCAAAGCAATCCGCCTGATGATAGGGCTCCAGTCGCTTGAGTTAACTGATTCGGATGAAAATCTCGAACTCGATAGAGCGCCGGGTGAGGGTTACACCGAAGCCACCCTTTCCCCTCGGAGTTCTCTCGCTGGCAAGACGCTCCGCGAACTCGATTTCCGAAATCGCTATGGCCTAGAGGTGATGTCGATCTGGCGAAAAGGTAAATCATACGGATCTCATCTGCGGAATTTCCGCCTCCATTTCGGAGATGCGATGCTGTTGTCCGGGCCGAGTGAAAAACTGGATGCGCTTTCCGCTGATTCCGATTTTCTCATCCTCTCTAGCGCGGCATACAAGGAGCCCGAAAAACGCTCAGCTGTGAAGGCGTGGATCTCAGCGTCCATTATGCTCGCCGTCGTTTTTGTTGTGCTCATGAACTGGTTCCCGATCGCGATTGCCGCTATCGCCGGGGTGACCCTGATGATCATTTCGCGCTGTCTCGATATCGAGGAAGCCTATCGAGCGATCGAGTGGAAGTCGGTTTTTCTCATTGCCTGTATGATCCCGCTGGGAGCCGCAATGAAGGAAACCGGAGCCGCAAAATGGCTCGCCGAGGGTGTTGTCACGGTTGCCGGGCCCTTTGGAATCTGGGGTATCGTGATTGGCCTCTACCTGATGACGGCTCTCGCGACAACGATTGTTCCGACTGCGGCCCTCGTGCTCATCATGTCCCATATCGGGATGGATGCGGCGGCTGAGCTGGGAATGTCTCCGCAGCTCGTCGTCATGGCCGTTGCGATGGCGGCATCGGCCAGCTTTACCAGTCCCATTTCCCACCCTGCTAATGTACTCGTAATGGGACCCGGGGGATATCGCTTTGTTGACTATGTGAAAATGGGGCTCCTACTCGCCATCGTCGTTATGGCAACCGTGTTGCCCCTCGTAGCCTATTTCTACGGTGGAACCTCTGAATAAACGATTATGAAAAACCTGCTGGCAACTCTCCTCCTAATCGCTTCCTGCGCTTTAGCTGTGGCCGATTCCAAACCGAACATCGTCTACATCATTTGCGACGATCTTGGGTACGGCGACATTCAGTGCCTCGCTCCTGAAACCTCAAAGATTCCAACTCCCAACGCAGATCAGCTTGCACTGGAGGGAATGACATTCACCGACGCCCACTCGGGGTCATCCGTCTGCACGCCGACGCGATATGGAATCATGACGGGTCGCTATTCCTGGCGAACCAAATTGCAGAAAGGTGTCGTCACGGGTTTTGCCCCCTGCCTCATCGACAAAGACCGAATGACCGTTGCTGGTTTCTTGAAACAGCAGGGCTACGCCACAGCGATCGTTGGAAAATGGCACCTCGACTTCCAGTATTTCGATCCGGAGAGTGGTGAGGCCTACTCACAGAAACAGCACAAGACACCTCCTGTCGGTGCGAAGATTCCGGATGGACCTCTCCATCGCGGATTTGATTACTACCATGGTTTTCACCACGCGCGGAATATGGAGGCCGTCATCGAAGACGACAAAGTTATCGCCCATGACGATGTCGTGAACATGCTGCCGCGGCTCACCGAGAAG
>JAKMGR010000594.1 GCA_022424805.1 Verrucomicrobiales bacterium | reverse complement strand
TGTCCGCCATGACCATGGAAGTCGTCTTGCCGGTGAGGATTTCGCGCTTCTTTGCCCGATGCTGCAACTCGACGCTGCGAGCGGTGAGGTAGGCAGCGGACTGGTTCATCAGAGCTGACTCCGCGATTCTCCCCTGCAGTCCCTGGCGTTTTGCCGAAAGCGTTTCCAGCGATTCTTTGACGAGATCTTTTTGCGTCCACGTGATTTCTTTAGCGTTGAGTTCGCGGTTGTAAATGTGGATGTCGTCGACCTCGCCGGGGAAGTTTGCGCCGGGGGTGCGACCGCCAATGCGAAACGGGACATTTGTCTTGATGGTGCCTGTCAGTTTTTTATCACCCGTTTCAGCGTTGTGCTTGGTGAGCGCGCCATCGACGTAGATCTTGATGCTGTTTTTGTTCCCAGTTCCATTGTAGGTGATCGCGACGTGGTGCCATTTGCCTGGTTCGAGTTTTTTCTCCGAGACGACTTTGATCGCGTTTGAAGGCCATTTGTTGATGATGTGAATGCCGGGCGCACCGCCCTGCATCCAGAAATCGTAGCCGCGATGGGAATTGGAGACATCCATCTTCGCAAAGACAGCTCCTCCAGCATTATGGTCTTTGATCTTGATCCACGCGGCGAGGGTGAACTTGCTGCGGTTGTCGAATTCGGTAATGCCTTCTGCATCGAATACCTGCCCCTCGAGTTTGATTCCACGGCCATGCTTTGCTTCGGTCGCGGGAACGAGGGTTCTTTCCCCGATCGCGTCTTTGGTGCGCGCCGCATCGAGGAGGGTCCGACCGACCGCATCGTCGAGCGGGAAAAAGTGGAGCAGATCTTTTAGGCGAGTTGCGACATCTGCTTCGGGTTCCTTTTCTCCCTTCGCGACGCCGGGTTTCAGGGCCTCGAGTCTGGCCTTGTTCGTTTTTTTCGATGCCTCCGTGATCTTTTTCTCGATGTCCTTGAGCTTGTCTTCCTCAATTTCGGTCACGACCTCGACGATGGGGGATTGGTTACCTTTGCGCGTCTGCATGCCAGGATCGGTGGTGTTGTTGAAATATGCGTAGAAATTGTAGTACTCCGTCATCGAGATCGGGTCATACTTGTGATCGTGGCACTGGACGCACTCCATTGAGAGTCCGAGCCAGACATTGGATGTTGTTTTGACGCGATCCGCGACATAGCTGACGCGCAATTCTTCGGCGATTGCACCGCCTTCGTCCGAACTCGGATGGTTGCGATTGAATCCGGAGGCGATGCGCTGCGCATTCGTCGGATTCGTTAGCAGGTCGCCAGCGATCTGCTCGATCGAAAACTGATCGTAGGGCTGGTTTTTGTTGTAGGCATTCACGACCCAGTCCCGCCACGGCCACATTTCGCGGGGGCCATCGGCGTGCATGACCGAGGTGTCGCCGTAGCGTGCCGCATCAAGCCACATCAGGGCCATGCGCTCGCCGAAGTGAGACGATGCGAGAAGGCGGTCGACAACTTTTTCATAAGCGCCTTCCGATTTGTCGGCGAGAAAAGCATCGAGTTCTTTCTGCGTTGGGGGAAGCCCAGTGAGGTCGAAGGTGATGCGGCGGAGGAGAGTGCGCTTGTCCGCTTCCGGCGATGGCTTGACTGGCTCGCCCATGATTTCGTTGAGAATGAACTGATCGATCGGGTTGCGAATCTCTTTTTCCAAGCCGCCTCCGACTGCGGGTGGGGTGGGTTTCTTCGGGGCAACAAAGGACCAGTGCTCTGTCCATTCGGCTCCGGACTCGATCCATTTGCGAATGAGTTCGATTTCCTTTTTCGAGAGCGGCTTTTTTGCCTTCGGCGGCGGCATCAGTTCGTCCGGGTCTTCTGAAATGATTCGGTGCCACGACTCGCTATCATCGGCCGAGCCGGCTACAAAGGCGCGAATGCCATCTTTATCTGCGAAGGCGTCTTCCTTTTGATCGAGCCGCAGTTTTGCTTTGCGGTGTTCCTCATCCGGACCGTGGCAAAAGAAACATTTGTCCGAAAGGATCGGGCGAATGTCGCGCGCGAAGTCGACTTCCTGTGCCGAACTGGTGAGGAGGAACGAGAAG
>JAKMGR010000558.1 GCA_022424805.1 Verrucomicrobiales bacterium | reverse complement strand
GTCATTCACGGTGACCTCGTCCTGGTCGAGGCGGGGGCGACTTTTGCTTTTGAAAAAGCTTCCGGTGAGTTGCGGTGGAAAAGCCAGGGCTATCGTCCGGCTTATGGATCGGCGCAGATTTTTGCGTTCGGGGGAAGGTCGTACATTGCGACTTTGAAAACGGACGGGCTTGTGATTCTCGATTTGGAAAATGGTGAAACGCTTGGGTTTTCGATGTGGCGAACGAGTTTCCAAACGAACTCGACGACCCCTCTCGATATGAGCGAGGGAAAGCTCTTCATCTCAACGGGATATGATCAGGGCTGCGCCCTGTTTCAATTCGATGGGAGCACCCTGACAAAGCTCTATGAAAACAAGAACATGTGTAATCACATGGGGAATTCGGTTTTGATCGAGGGCAAGTTGTATGGCTTCGATGGGACGGCTCATCGCGGGCGTCCGGTCGAGTTTGCCTGCATTGACGCGGGAACGGGTGAAAAGCTCTGGCACTTTCCGGACTTGAAATACGGGAGTGTGATCGCGGCGGGAAAGGATCTGGTCGTGCTGACGGAGACGGGTGAAATGTTGATCGGTGAGGCTTCGCCTAAAGGATTTGAGGCCCGTGCCCGGCGTCAGGTTTTGCGCGGCCGATGCTGGACTCCTCCGGTGATCGCAAACGGCAAAATCTACGCGCGGAATGCGGCTGGGAAGCTTGTTGTGATTGGTGTGGGCGAATAGGGTATACACGCGATAAAGCGGGGGGATGCTCTCGTCTTGGGATCGCCAAGTTGGCTATTCGTTCGCTGAATGGGTAATCCATACAAAGTTCTGCTCGCTCTCGTTTTTGGTCTGGCGCTTTCGCACGCCGATTCGTCAGCACAGGAAGTCGACTTCAATCGCGACGTCCCCCTTTTTGCCTCGGCATTGAAATAGGGTTGCCACCAGAGTGAGGCCCTTTCGTTCGCGAACAGAAAGGAAGTGGAGAGACAAAGAAGCGCGAAGAGAAGGGTTCGGGCCATAACGTTTCGTCAGGATTTTCTGATGATTTCCTGGATGGATTTCATATCGGCTCGGACTGCGGCGATTGACTCGTTGAGCAGTTCCGGTTTGCGATGGTCTTTGTATTCCATGTGTAGCGAGATAGGCCCGTCGTAGTCAGTTTTTTTCAGCATGGAAAAGAATCGCGGATATTCGACGCGTCCGGTTCCGAGGGGGACGTTCTCGGGGCGTTTGTTGTCATCTTTCCAAACGAAGTCCTTGCAGTAAACGAGACCAAAATGGGGGCGTATCAGCTGAAATTCGGTGGGCCAGGACTGGCCGCCTTCGACGGTAGCGTGGCGAATGTCGAAAGCAACGGCGGCATCTGCAGGGTCGATGTCTGCGAGCACCCACTTCAGATCCCAGAGGCCTGCTCCGAACCTTCCGGCTCCGGAGTGGTTCTGATAGAGCGGCTGAATACCGAGTGGTTTGCAGAAGTCGACGAGCTTGCGAAAAGTCTCGCGGATATTTTTCAACTGTTCCGTAATGGGATACTCGGTGTCGTATTTAATGGACCCCATCCGGAATCGGGTGATTCCCAGATCGGCGGCCGTTTTCAGGACTCGCTGGTGAATCTCGTCGTCGGCGTTGTTGATGTCGGTTGTCATCAGCGTCATTTCGACTCCGTTTTTCTGGAGTGCCTTCACCTGAGTCGGAAGATCTTTTTCGACCTTATCCGGTTCGACGTGGCCACCTTTCCGCACTGTTCCCTCGATTCCGGCAAATCCTATTTCAGCAACGAGCTCAGCCTGTTCGCCGTAGCTCATGTGCTGGAGCGGTTTGTTAAACACGCAGATTTCGTAGCTGGTTTCGGCTGCGTGGGAGAGGTGCGGAAGTCCGGCCCCGAGTGCGAGTGATGAATGCAGAAAGTGGCGTCTTGAGAGATTCATTTTGCGAGAGTAGAAAAATGAACGCCATCCGGCAAAGCGGATTTTCTCCCGAAATACGCGAAAGCGGAGCGCGATGAGACTTGCCGAGTCCGGTCCTTCAAGGACACGATCGGAGAATGAAAAGGACGCCCTTCTGTTTTGTCATATTGATGCTGCCTCTGTTGTCGCCGGGTGACGACAAGAAGTCACTCAAGGAAGCACTCACGTTTCACGCATCCTTCGATGGAAAACTTGAGGCGGACCACGCTGCCGGCGACAGTTCTTTCTACACGCTAGTGGCCAAAAAGCAGGAGATCGGGTTGAAGGCGTCGGAAGAACACATTTTCCACGAGAAAGGGAAAGGGCGCTTTGGAGACTACCTCCACTTTCGCTCGACCACGGCACCGCGCGTTCACTTCGCAGCGAAGGACAATGTCGTGTTTCGAGAGAAGAACTGGCAGGGAACGGTTTCGTTCTGGTTGCGGACTTCACCAGATGAAGATCTCGATCCGGGTTACACCGATCCAATCCAAATCACACCGAAGAGCGCACTCGATGGCTGCTTGTTTTTTGAATTCGGAATCGAAGATCCACGCCCCTGTCGCCTTGGCGTTTTTGCCGACAAACTTTCGTGGAATCCGGAAGGAAAGCCAAACAAGGAGATTGCACTGGCCGACCGACCACTTATAACGGCAGAGGGGCATCCCTTTTCCCGCGACCGCTGGACGCATATCGTTTTCACCTGGGAAGGGTTTAACCAAGGCGACAAGGAAGGCGTCGCGAAGCTTTATCTCGATGGCAAGTTGCGAGGCGAACTCACCAATTGGCCGCAGAAATACACCTGGAATCTCGACGAGACGAAAATCAATCTCGGCGTGAAATACATCGGTGGGCTCGATGAAGTTTCCTGTTTCAGCCGGGCGCTTGCAGGAGGGGAAGTGGAGTCACTGTTTGGGCTGGAGAAAGGCGTTGGCGAGCTTTTGGATTGAGCTGAATAACATCACTCGAAGCTGGGCGTTGTGATTCGGTATCACGATCCAACATGGTTTGCTCATCGGTTATACCCTGCTGACTCGCGCGAGTTTGAGCACGAATAGAGTGGGTTTCGTAGCGAAAGTGTCCCCTTGAGTCGATGCCCCCGGGCAGGACGGGCGGTCTGTATCGCTGCCCTTCCTTTTTTCGAATCGCGACTATTGGAAAGAGGAAAAGACAGCGCGGTCGGCGCTAATTTTTTCGCAGCACGAGCGAGTGGACATCCACCATCGCTGTGCCTGTCATCTTCGCTGCCCCGAGCCTCAGCGTTCCACGTCCCTTGTCCAGCCGAATCGTTCCGAGCGTTATCGGCTGAAAATCCTTCATGTGGTAGTGGGATTCCGGCATCCGTTCGAGGCTCTTATCATAGTGAGTTGGATCAAAAGGCTCAGTGACGATCGCTCGAATCTCGGCGGCGCTATCCATCGATAGCTTCACTTCGCATCCTACATTTTCTGGTGCACAGGTGTAGTAGAGCACGGCCTCATATTCGCCGCTCGCGCCAACGTCGACGTCCCAGGTGATGGAATGCGCGGGGTCCGTCCACGAGTGAAGAAAGGAATTGTTGGGAGCCTTGGAACTCCGCTGGATCGAACCATGCTCGACGGCGTCCCGAACTGGCAGTTGCGTAACGGGTCCGTAGCCGACCGTAAAGGGGCGATCCGCGTTGGCGGCAAAAGCAGCCTGCGTTTCCTTGATGTATGACTCAGCCATCTTTGCAAGGCGCTTGACGAGAGCGGGATGCGATTCCGCGACATCCGCTCGCTGGCCGGGGTCTGAGGCAATCTCGTAAAGTTTTCCCGCCGCATCATAACGGAACCGCTGCGTGCGGATGCTCACCTGCTTCCGGCGCACGGAAAGCAATTCGCGCTCCTGCCAATCTGCTTGGTTGTCCTCAGGAATTAGAAGTGGTCGCAGGCTCCGGCCGTCGAGCGGCTTCTCATTGGGTAAGTCGAGTCCCGCAAAATCTGCCAGTGTGGGGAGGAGGTCGATGGCTCCCGCAATCTGTGGGAGATGCCTGCCTTCCGTAATCTCCCCGGGCCAGCGAATGAAGAAAGGTGAACGCAAACCGCCTTCGTCGATCGATCCCTTGCGCCCCTTGAGGCCACCATTCCACCGGTAGGAATTTGGACCATTGTCTGAAAAATAGATCACGATTGTGTCCTCGGCGACGCCCTCTTTTTCGAGCGCATTGAGGAGGCGCCCAACGTTCCAGTCGATGTTCTCGCAGAGGGCGAGGGCCGCGCGGGTCATGAGAAGGTCCTCTTTCCCGGGATCTCGATGCCGCATGGCGGGATCGATGCCATCGAATTTCGCATACCAGTGGTCCGGCACCATCATCGGTGAATGTGGCGTGTTGTATGGGACGTAACAGAAGAAGGGCTCTTCTGCCTTAGACTCGCGCTCGATGAAGGCCACCGCCTTGTCGGTTATGTCGTCGATGATGAATCCCTCGCCGCGGACACGCTTTCCATTGTGATCCATGGGAACATCGAAATAGTGACTCCAGTGCCCGGAAGTGAATCCGTAGTATTCCTCGAATCCCCGGTCGTTGGGATGATAGGGTGGCTGGGTGCCGTTATGCCACTTGCCAAAGGCTCCCGTCGTGTAGCCGCCCTTCGCAAAAACGTCGGCCACCGTGACTTCGTCTGGATTGAGGCGGCCTTCCCCCCGTGTCACTCCGCTCACTCCGGTGCGCGGGTAATAGCGACCGGTGAGAAATTCGGCCCGCGTCGGAGCGCAGACCTGGCAGACGTAAAACGCGTCGAGCGTAGTTCCGTCGCGCGCAAGGGAATCGATGTTCGGTGTGGCGAGATTGGTATTTCCCGAAACGCTCAGATCGCCCCAGCCCTGGTCGTCGGTTAGGATTACGAGGACGTTGGGTTTGGAGCCATCGGCATGGGAGGAACCGGTTGCCAACGTAAAGAGCACCAGAAGGAGGTAATGCAAGGATAAGACAGGCG
>JAKMGR010000548.1 GCA_022424805.1 Verrucomicrobiales bacterium | reverse complement strand
ACCACAGAGATGTCGATATCCTGAAACTTCTGCTCATTTAGAAACCGGGAAATATCCAGCTCCGAGAATCCCAGCCAATGGTCAGCGTAGAGTTCCCGAGCTTCTTCGAACTGGTGCTTGAGCAGGTCGAGAATGACGATACGGCCTCCGGGTTTCAGAATCCGATGGGCCGCGGCGACCGCTTCGGCTGGCTTTTCCGCATGATGAAGAGATTGGCTAAAAAAGGCAAGATCGACCGACTCATCCTCGATCGGAGGCTCTTCGATTCCTCCGAGTCGATACTCGAGATTTTCGTAGCCGTTTTCTTTCGCCACTTGGGAACCGAATTCGACCATCTTTTCTGAGTTGTCAACGGCGATTACAAGTTCGGCACGTTGCGCAAGCAGCTGAGAAAATGTTCCCTCCCCTGCACCGAGATCAGCAATGACCATAGGAGGCATCAATTTAAGAAGGGACTCGCCAAGGGCTTTCCATGAACGACCCGGAAGATATGTTTTTCCAAATTTTCCTGCAAGGGCATCAAAATAGGCGCGCGCCTTGTCACGTCGTTTCGCGAGAGAGAGCTCCATCGCAGCGCGGTCATCGGCGATTTCTTCGACTTCCCCAGCAGCCTTGTCGAGAATCGCCAGCAGAGTCCCTTCAATGTCATCGACTTCACTATCAAAGGCGTAGATGCTGTTTTTCCCGACGCGGCGGTCGACTACCAATCCAGCCTGACGCAGTTGGGAAAGATGCGTCGAAATCCGCGATTGGCCCATCCCGAGGATATCCTGCAATTCGACCACCGACAGCTCTTCCGCACGCAACAGATGCAAAATGCGAATGCGGGTAGGATCGGACAAAATCCGCAGTGTTTTCAACGTTGACGACATAAGGATGCGACATAATGTATCAACTCATCAAGATTTGTAAATACGTCATGGCAAACTCATTCATCTTCTCATCCGAGTCCGTCACCGAAGGTCATCCTGACAAGGTGTGCGACACCATCTCAGATTCTATCGTCGACGCCTGCTTCGCGGGTGACACTGGTTCGCGCGTTGCGTGCGAAACCATGGTGAAAGATAACATCGTTGCTCTCGGCGGTGAGATCACCACCAGTTCAGAGTTCGATTACCGCGAAGTGGTAAAGCAGGCAATCACTGACATCGGTTACACGAACGACGACTGCAAGTTCAACGCAGAAGATTTCTTTTTCCTCAACGCAATTGGCCAGCAGTCTCCCGACATTGCCCAGGGAGTCGATGCCGCAGCTGCCGAAGACAAGGACACGGCTGAGCAAGGTGCGGGCGACCAGGGAATCATGTTCGGATACGCTGTAAAAGAAACGGCCGAGCTGATGCCTGCCCCGATTCTGTATTCTCACCAGCTTGGCAGCGCCCTCACAGATCTCCGCAAGGGCGGAGGCTACGAGTGGCTTCGCCCCGACAACAAAACACAGGTCTCCATCGAGTATGTTGACGGAAAGCCCAATCGCATCACTGCGGTGGTCGTTTCCACGCAGCACGCAGCGAGCATTTCCACGCAGGAGATTCGCGACATCCTCAAAACAGACCTCATTGAGAAAGTTCTCCCAAGTAATCTTCTCACCGGGGACACCGAGTATCACATCAACCCAACCGGCCTCTTCATCATCGGTGGACCTGAGGGTGATTGCGGCCTCACCGGACGCAAGATCATCGTCGACACCTACGGCGGCATGGGACGCCACGGCGGTGGTGCTTTCTCCGGCAAGGACCCGAGCAAAGTGGACCGCTCCGCCGCATACATGTGCCGCTACGTTGCGAAAAACGTCGTCGCCGCCGAGCTCGCAGATCGCTGCGAACTCCAGCTCGCCTACGCGATTGGATATCCCGACCCCGTCAGCGTTCACATCGACACCTTTGGAACCAATCACGTCGACGAAGACAAAATCATCGCAGCGGTGAAAGAGATTTTCTCCTTCAAGCCAGCCGATTTCATCAGCGAACTGAATCTGCTCCGCCCGATTTACCGCAAGACAACGAACTACGGCCACTTCGGACGTGAGGACGACCTCGACGCCCTGACCTGGGAGAAAACCGATAAAGTCGAGGCCCTCAAGGGCGCTTGTTCGTAAACAGTCGACAGCAACTTTACATACAAAAAAACAATGAGCGTAGAAACCGCGATTAAGGAAGACTACAAAGTCGCTGACATCAGTCTGGCGGACTTTGGCAGAAAAGAAATTGAAGTAGCCCAGGAGGAAATGCCTGGCCTCATGGCGACCCGCGAAAAGTATGCCGCTGAAAAGCCGCTTGATGGCGTCCGCGTCATGGGTTCGCTCCATATGACGATCCAGACCGCCGTTCTCATCGAGACCCTCGTCGAGCTCGGAGCAGACGTCCGCTGGTGCAGCTGCAACATCTTCTCCACCCAGGACCACGCCGCGGCAGCAATTGCCGCTGCTGGCGTTCCAGTTTTTGCCTGGAAAGGTGAGACACTCGAGGAATACTGGGACTGCACCGAAGCAGCCCTTACCTGGCCTGACGGAAGCGGCCCTGAGCTCATCGTCGACGACGGTGGTGATGCTACACTTCTCATTCATAAAGGAGCCGAACTCGAAGAAGGCGACACCTCTTTCATCAACAGCGAATCCGAAAGTGAGGAAGAGCAGGTCATCAAGAACCTCCTCAAGCGCATCAACGGAGAGGATCCTCTCAAGTGGACCAACTTCATGAAAGACTGGAAGGGCGTTTCCGAAGAGACAACGACCGGCGTCCATCGCCTCTACCAGATGGCCGAAGCCGAAAAGCTTCGCATCCCTGCCATCAACGTGAACGATTCCGTCACCAAGTCCAAGTTCGACAACCTTTACGGTTGCCGCGAGTCACTCGTCGACGGCATCAAGCGTGCTACCGACGTAATGATCGCGGGTAAAGTCGCTGTCGTATGCGGATACGGCGATGTTGGAAAAGGCTGCGCCCAGACTCTTCGCGGATTCGGCGCTCAGGTCGTCGTGACCGAGATCGATCCCATCTGCGCACTGCAGGCTGCGATGGAAGGCTACCGCGTGCTTCCCGTCGAGGACACCCTCGGTTGGGCCGACATCTACGTCACCACGACGGGAAACAAGGACATCATTCGCCTCGAACACATGCTCGAGATGAAGGACCAGGCCATCGTCTGTAACATCGGTCACTTCGACAACGAGATCCAGGTAGCCAAGCTCAACGACCACGAAGGTGTTTCCAGAGAAACAATCAAGCCTCAGGTCGATCGTTACAATCTTCCTAACGGAAACCAGATCTTCATGCTCGCTGAAGGACGTCTCGTGAACCTCGGGTGTGCCACCGGTCACCCGAGCTTCGTAATGTCGAACAGCTTCACCAACCAGACGCTCGCGCAGATCGATCTCTGGAAGAACAAGGAAGTCTACGCTCCCGGCGTTTACGTCCTGCCGAAGCAGCTCGACGAAGAAGTCGCCCGACTCCACCTCGAAAAGATTGGTGCCAAGCTCACCGTCCTTACGAACGAGCAAGCCGACTACATCGGCGTTCCCCAGAAAGGCCCCTACAAGCCGGAGCTTTATCGCTACTAGTTCGAGCTTTCTGTTCGAAGCAAATCTTCAAAGAAGCCGGCGGGAAACCGTCGGCTTTTTTGTCAGTGTGTGAATGGGCTGCTGCATGGAAGATTGCGGCGAGTGACAAACAGAGTCCAACCCAACACGTTTGGTCGGTCGGCATCCTACCTTACTCCACGCTATTCTCATCTGGCTTCCTCATCGTGGACCGGATGGTAAGGAAGAGAATGGACAGCCCGACAAGCAGGCAGATCGAAAGTCCAATGAGCTGTCCCCAATTGCCCTTTGTGCCGCGGACCAGGACGGAGCGCTCCGGTTTTTCGGGGTAGTAGTATACGGGCACCTTCCTTCCTTCTGGAAACTGCCGCTGTTCCTTCTGGGCGTCAGAGCGCCGGTCATGGCTGTTAGTTCCGAAGCGCAGCCGATGCCCCTTGTAAGCCTGTCCCTCGACCTCGTAGGTGTAGCGAATCTCCACCGAATAGTCCGTGTCGCTTCTGCTCGTCTTGTTCGAGCCGCTGGGCGAACTGCGGGTGGTCCTCGATCCGATCCTCGAGGTGGTGATCGTCCCCGTGACCTGCGGCCAGGATTCACTCTCACGGTTCTGCTTAATGTTCCAGACCATTACCGTTACACCGGTCAGGTCGATTAGGGTGGCAATTCCTCCGACACCCCATCCAAACAGGAGGCCGGCGATTCGAGTTGGATCGGTCGTGATCATTTGGATCAGTCTTAGTCGCAATTTCGGAAAGGCCGAGTTGTCAAGAGTGATGTAACGAGGAGAGAGAGCCCGTTGCTTCAAGACTTCAAAGTTTTGATCAATATCCCAAACTGCGGACAATGGATCGTAGTGGACGTTCACCAGAAGTTTTTCGGCGCACTAGCACCTATCTAGCCGAACTTCAAAATCCCTTCCTTCTTCCGTCAGTTGAATCTTCTTTCCGCTTCTCTGAAGAAGACCCTTCGACTCACTCCAGCTGATTGAGGC
>JAKMGR010000545.1 GCA_022424805.1 Verrucomicrobiales bacterium | reverse complement strand
ATCTTGTCGCCTACTCCGCGGCCACGCGATACTTCGACCTGGTAATTTCCATGCTTGTCGAAAAGACCTCGTCCGCTGGCCTCCCGCCAATTGGTGATCAGGGCGTTGGTGAGCATTACTTTTTCGTAATCACCCATGTCATTGCGAAAAGATAGTGCGGTCGCGATGAGGCTCTCGGGTGCAGGTCCGCTGGTGCGATGGGAGTTCTCCAGAAACTGAATCGCGGCAGCCATTCTCTTGCCTAGCCCAGCAATGTCTTCCTTGCGAAAATTTTTGGCTGGTGGGGTAGGGGCGATTTGTTTTGTAAGAGCCTGAGCTTTCTTGTTGTAACGAGATGGGCCGCGGTCAGCTGCGTCCGTCACGGAACTTACGAAAACGAGCAGAGAAAGAAAAACACAGATAAACGGGAAATAGGGCAGTCGATACATAAGCGAAGATATACGGAATGGCATGCTAGCGTGCAGGTATTCCCTCCGGCAATGCAAATGGTACAGACTTCCGTATTCCGTTTCGAGCGCAAAAAGCTTGCTTTCGCCCGGAATCGTCGGTTCCAGTGAAAATATGATACGCATTCTCCTGTTTTTCATGATTGGACTTCTGACTTTTTCCGGGGCAGAGGAAAAGCCGAATCTTCTTTTTATCTTTCTCGACGATTTTGGCTGGAAAGACACGAGCTATATGGGGTCTGATTTCTACGAGACTCCCAACCTGGATCAGCTTGCGAAAGAGGGGATGATTTTTACCAATGCCTACTCGGCAGCCGCAAACTGCGCTCCGGCCAGGGCTTGTTTGCTCAGCGGGCAATACACGCCTCGTCACCAGATTTTTAATGTGGGAATATCCCCGAGGGGAAAGGCAACTCACCGGCGACTGGAGCACATTCCGGGTGTGAGCACGCTCGATCTGGAAATCTCGACATGGGCTGAGTGTATTCAGGGGGAAGGATACAAAACGGCCACAATGGGCAAGTGGCACCTCAGTGACGATCCCATTCCCTACGGATTCGATGTCAACATAGCGGGAACCCACTCGGGCAGTCCGCCGAGAGGATACTATCCGCCGCACCCCAAAGTTCCCAACCTCGTTGAAGTGAAGGACGATGAGTATCTGACCAATACGATTATTGGTCATGCCGACTCATTTCTCAGGGGAAACGAAAGCAATCCCTGGATGCTGTATCTGACGCTTTTTGCAGTCCACACTCCGCTTAATGCCAATCGTGAGTTTATCGAAAAATACGAGGCCAAAGAGTCAGGGGAATTGCATGATCATGTCGCCATGGCGACCATGATTGAAACGGTTGATCGTGGTGTCGGCAGGCTGATGCGAACGCTGGAGGAAACTGGCGCAATGGAGAACACCATCATCGTGTTTTTCTCGGACAATGGCGGCTATGGCCCTGCTACGGATATGGCCCCGCTCAAGGGCTACAAGGGAACCTACTATGAAGGAGGAATTCGAGTTCCCATGTTCGTGAGGTGGCCGGACGTAGTTAAGGGAGGGCAGAGCAATGATACTCCCGTTTCCGGAGTCGACGTGTTTCCTACGTTTTGTGAAATGTTAGGAGTTGATCTGCCCGAGGGGCAGCCGCTCGACGGAGTGAGCCTGGTTCCGCTGCTGCGAGGCGAATCGCACGATTTGGCGGAGCGGGCTCTGTTCTGGCATTTTCCTGCCTACCTCCAGAGTTACGGTCCTTCCACAAGCGATGAGCAACGTGATCCTCTGTTTCGTTCCCGCCCCTGTTCCATTATCCGGAAAGGAAAGTGGAAGCTTCATGAATACTTCGAGAAAGGGGAGTTCGAACTTTACAACCTTGAAGATGACATCGGGGAGACTCAGAACCTGGCGGAAAAGGAATCTGATGTTTTATCCGAGTTGCAGGCCGATCTCGTTTCCTGGCGCAAGTCGATTCAGGCGCCGGTGCCTGCGAAAGCCAATCCGGAATTCGACGAGCAATCAGAGGCGAAGGCCATTCAAGCCATCCTGAGAAAGCGAAAGAACAAGTGAAAAGAAACAGCGGTTTCGATCAGTCGATTTCGTCGATCAGTCTATTTATCTCTGCCATTTCTGCCGTCAATTTCTGAATGCGTTCGGAAAGGGATTTCGAGCGAATCGTATTCGGATCCATGTCGGACAATTCCTCCCGAAGATCCTTAATTTCTTTGTTTCTCTCTTCGAGCCTGCCCAACAGCAATTTTTCATAGCCCGTGGGTTTTTTCTCTTCAATCGCTTTGCGCTTCGATTCACGTTGGTGACTGGGGCTTTCGACCGTGACAGGATCATCAGGTCGAGGCTCGGTTATCGGAAGTTGGCGCAGGAAGGTCTCGTCTACAGGAACCAAACCATCGAGAGACAGGGTGAATCTCTTTTTGTCTCTCGTTCGGACAATTGTCACGGTGTAGGCATCGCGGCCAAGAACTTCAGCCCTGATGCTGCGCCCCTGTGAGTCGGTCAGTGTATGGAAAAACGGGAACTCACTCTTCGGCGGGGCCTCTGAAACCACTTCCTCGACTATCTCCTTTTCCGGTTCTTTCTGGCTGGGTTTTTCGCAGCTAAGGAAACAGGCAGATGCCAGGCAAAGGGTCGCTGGTAGAATGAGAGTTCGGCCGGTGCGACTCATACCGGGAAGCTCGCTTCTTCTCCTTTTGGCAGTAACTCGAATTTGGAAAAAGAACTCGTAGCTCCTTTACGAAGTTGGTTGGCTGATTCTTCTCCACAACGGGTCGAGGTGGCGAGTGATGAACTGAATCGCACGATTGGATTCCGGAGTTTCGACGAACCGCAGGTAAACCGACTCAGCGGCATAGATCATTGCCAACTCACGATCATTCATCCGAACGATGTCGATGCGACTTTGTGTGACAGCAGGGCTGAATCCGAAGCTGGCGAAGAGATGGGGGTCGAAAGGATCGGAATCGTGAGAGAAAACAGCGATCTTTTCGTCGCGATTCGATGCTAGAGATTGCTGCAGCAAATTGTTCCAGAAATACACATTCTGAGGTGACTCAAAACCGAGCAGGATAGATTGGCTTCGGACATGCCAGCGAAGGCAGACCAAGCGGCTGCTTGGGAAGCGCCCTTCCGTTTGGGACAGTCCTGAATGGAGTGCACCAATGGATCGGATGAATTGCTCCATTCGCTCCAGGTCGAGTTGGAGAGCCGGGCCTGATTGGAGTCGCTGCTCTTCGTCCCGAAGAATGGTCCGGATGTTCGGTGGCACGACATCGGTCGGCGCGACGTCGGTCGGCACTAGCTGAATCGGCGCAGTGGCCGGAGACACCGCGGCGGTGGCTGGTTTTTTTATCGGGGTTCCATTTCCAGCAGGTGCCGCCGGTTTTATATGGAGGTCGCCCGCCTGAAATGCAGCGGCAGGGTTCTCAAGAGGGTTAGGCTGCGCCGGGCTTTGAATTGGCACAGCTGGTTGCGGAGAATCCGTAGGAACCGGGAATATCGGAGTCTCCTTTGAAATCGGCTGCGTTTCGCTGACGACGGAGTTTCCGGTTCCTCGAATATCTGCGATGATAGAATCAATACCCGCCAACTGATCCGCCGGAGTAGGCCGCGGCGTGCTGCCAGCCGAAGTGCCGCCCGGCTCAGCCTGCTGGGCATCTGGTTGAGCGCTTTGGAAAAAGGGATTTTGATTCGCGGTTGGAATCGGCCTGGTTGGGGCTGTTGAAGAAACTTCCCGATTATCGGGAATCGGCGGAATGAAGCCCTCCGAAGGGGCTTGTTGAGGCGTTGGCGGTCCACGGTCAATCTCAGGCTGTGCTGGAGCGGGACGATCTTCCTGCAGCGCTCTGAAGAAAGCCTCTTTGTCCGTCAGCTCCGAAAGTGGTTTTTCTGGAATGTCTTCGACTGTGTCCTGCTCTGTTTTTTTGATTTTGAAAAACGCAGCAGCATCCGAGTCCCAAAGGTCACGCGCCTGACGAATCACACCGCGAGGATAAAGGCGAGTCTCCGAGTCGATCCAGAGGTGATCGGTCTCAAGTCGATCGAGGAATCGCTGAATGCCAACCGGATTCATGCTCGTCTTCTCAAGACGTTGGCGAATCATTTCGGATGCGGATTCCGGATCGATGGGGCGGAGTCGTTCCGTTTCCCCCGTGATACGATCGATCCAAGCCGAAGGAAGGAGGTTTTCGAAAACGGACTCCCACACGTCTTCGTTTATCGATACCAGAGTAATCGAGCGAGGAACTGATTCCCGGATGCCCGTGAGCATCTCCGCGATCTCCATGCCCGCAGTCTCCGAGTGAAAAAATCCATCGAGTCCGTCCGTAACGATAAGGGCGGGACGATAGAAGGTAGCAATGCGCAGCCACTGCAAAAGTCGCTCTCTCGCTTCTCCATTGGAAAGTCCGCGAAGAGGATCCAGAGCCCCGTCGCCGCGCAGGTTGAAATCGATGATCAATCGGATCCAGAATCCCAGCTCATTGCGGGAAAGACCCAGCTGTCGCAAAAATTCGGGTGAGGCTTCGCGGCTGATGTCGCTGGCGCGCTTGTCGATCCAGGCCAGCATCTTTGGGGAAGATTCGGACGAAAAGATTTCGACGAACTCTGAGCGCAGGCGAGCCTCGTCAGCTGGACAGTCTTTTGGATTCAGGTTTCCGCCTGCAAGCTGGCTCAGCACGACTTGGGCGAGGAGAAAGCGCCCCGTCTCTTCGAATTGTGAATTGGCTCCCGATCGAGTTCCGGTCTCCTGGTAAAACTGTCGGAGAATCGACGAAAGCCCTACAGGCCAGGCGACAGGCCGCGACGGATCAAGTGGAAGAGTCAAAGTGGTCGCAGCAGAACGCAGATGCTGCCGAAGGCGTGCAGCGAGGTGCGACTTTCCATATCCAGCGCGTGGGGCTGTGACCAGAATCGTCTTCCCTAACTGAGCAGATTCCCGACTTTCGTGGGAGTGAATCACGAGTGACTCCACATCCTCCACAATTTTCGAGAAGGTCTGGTAGTGCATTTGCTCAACACCCGGCAAATTTTCCGAATGATCGTCAAAAACATCTTCGGAGAAAGGATTTCCCGGAATTTCGATTCCAGAATGGGACAAAGTTTGATCACGCATGAGATAAATCGCGGTAACGACTGAAATTATTAGATAAAAATCTCATAATTTCAAGAATTAATAATTTTGATAAACAGGGCTAGATTGATGAGACAACCCTATCAGGTGCATGACTCGACGGGGTTGAGTCGGGTACAGCGCGATTTCGTTGCGATTTATACTTGTGGAACCGTGCCGGTTTGGTAAGAAACGCTTTCCCTGCTCCGTCATTTTACCTAACCCCCGAGAGCTGGATTCTATAGTTGAACCAATTATGAGTGAACAAAAACCATCCATGACCCTGTTTTGGGGTTGTTTCATTGCCCTTATCGCGACGGCTTTCGCCTTCTTCACGAGAATGTATCTCTGTGACGTTCGATTTGCTGGAGACTTTAACTTGGACAAAGGAACTGTCGGAGCCCTGAAAGGTGCTGGAGTTTGGCCTTTCGCCATCTCGATTATCCTTTTCAGCCTTATTATCGACAAGATCGGATACCGCGTGTCGATGTTCTTTTCTTTCGCCTGCTATGCGATTTACGTAGTTATGGCATGCATGGCATACAGTGCCATTAACGGAGTCGAAGGCGAGGCACTTGCTGCGGCTCAGGAAAAGGGTTATGCGCTCCTCTATTGGGGTTCAATCATTCTTGCGCTCGGTAACGGGACGGTTGAGGCATTCATCAACCCGGTTGTTGCCACGA
>JAKMGR010000531.1 GCA_022424805.1 Verrucomicrobiales bacterium | reverse complement strand
GTACACAACCTTCCCCAGCCGCCGCAATTTCGCGAAAATCTGCCTTTTTGTTTCAGTCCGAATGTCTATATTGGCCGCGCTATGTCGGAAACGCAAAAACAGGAAAAACTGATGGTCGTGAACCGGGGCGAAATCGCCATCCGGATTTTTCGCGCCGCGACGGAACTCGGGCTGCGCACGGTCGCGATTTATGCGGAGGAGGATCGCTTTTCCCGCCATCGCTTCAAAGCCGACGAAGCCTACCTTCTTCGAAAAGAAAAAGGTCCCGTCGGCGCCTATCTCGACATTGAGGGAATCATCCGAATCGCCAAGGAAAAAGGCGTCACCCTGATTCACCCCGGCTACGGCTTTCTTTCGGAAAACGCGGACTTCGCGCGCGCCTGCCGGGAGGCGGACCTGAAATTCATCGGCCCCGATCCGGAAATGCTCGACGCCATGGGCGACAAGGTCTCAGCTCGTGCGCTTGCCAAAAAGGCAGACGTAGCAACCCTTCCCGGAACCGAAGAACCTGTGTCGGATCGTGGTGAGGCTCTCACGATCGCCCGCGAAATTGGCTTCCCTCTGATTATTAAGGCAGCATTCGGCGGCGGTGGTCGCGGAATGCGTGTTGTCGAAAAAGAAGAGGACCTCGATTCTCTTCTCGATCAAGCGCAGGCCGAGGCGGAAAACGCATTCGGCAATCCAGCTGTTTTCCTCGAGCGATTCGTGGGACGCGCAAAGCATATCGAGGTGCAGATCCTCGGTGACACCCACGGGAATATCATTCATCTGCACGAGCGCGATTGCTCGGTGCAGCGTCGTCACCAGAAAGTGATCGAGATCGCGCCGTCGGTGGACCTCGATGAAAAGGTTCGCCACGAACTTTGTGATGCTGCGGTACAGGTCGCCAAAGCAGTCGAATACAACAACGCAGGAACGGTTGAGTTTCTCTACGACATCGATACGAAGGAATCCTTCTTCATCGAGATGAACCCGCGAATTCAGGTCGAGCACACGGTGACGGAAATCATCACCGGCGTGGACCTGGTTCGTTCGCAAATCCTCATCGCGCAGGGCCACAACATGTTCGGCCACGAAATCGACATTCCTTCGCAGGATGAAATTCCCCGTAACGGCTACGCGGTGCAGGCTCGAATCACGACCGAGGACCCGGCCAACAATTTCTCTCCCGACTACGGCAAAATTCTCAACTACCGCTCGGCGGCTGGTTTTGGAATCCGTCTAGACGCGGGTGCTGGTGACGCTGGATCTGTCATCACTCCGTTCTACGATTCGATGCTGGTGAAGTTGACCGCCTTCGGCCCACGTTTCGACATTGCCCTGCAACGGATGGATCGTGCTCTTCGCGAATTTCGAATTAGGGGAGTGAAAACGAACATTCCCTTTATTGAAAACGTCATTGAAGACGAAACTTTCCGGACCGGTCAGGCGACGACCCGCCTCATCGATACGAATCCCAACCTTTTCCAATTCAAGCCACGCCGCGACCGGGCTACGAAATTACTGAACTACCTCAGTGACGTAACGGTAAACGGAAATGACACGGCAAAGGGCTTCCGTCCCCCCGCCACCCTGCTTCCGGCCCTGATTCCAGAATTCGACCGGCGCGCTGAAATTGCTCCCGGCTCGCGCGATAAACT
This sequence comes from Verrucomicrobiales bacterium, assembly GCA_022424805.1. Classification (GTDB taxonomy): domain Bacteria; phylum Verrucomicrobiota; class Verrucomicrobiia; order Verrucomicrobiales; family DEV007; genus Arctic95D-9. Next base: position 3,337 of record JAKMGR010000531.1, on the reverse strand, counting down.
GCTCGAACTCGGACCCGAAAAGTTCGCCGATTGGATTCGCGATCAGAAGCCACTGCTCATCACAGACACGACGATGCGCGATGCTCACCAGTCGCTCATTGCGACCCGGATGCGCTCGGCAGACATGCTCAACATCGCTCCCTACCTCGCGCGGATGACGCCGAACCTTTTCTCTCTCGAGATGTGGGGCGGCGCGACTTTCGACACGGCGATGCGCTTTCTCAAGGAGTGCCCGTGGGATCGTCTTCGCGAACTGCGTGAGCTGATTCCCAACATCTGTTTCCAGATGCTGTTTCGAGGATCGAACGCGGTCGGCTATTCCAACTATCCTGATAATGTAGTGACGGGTTTTGTGAAACACTCTGCCGACTCGGGAATGGATATCTTCCGGATTTTCGATTCTCTCAACTACCTGCCGAACATGAAGGTGGCGATGGAAGCGGTTCGCGACCACGGCAAAGCCGTTTGCGAAGCGGCGATCTGTTACACCGGCGACATCAACGATCCGAAACGCGACAAGTATTCCCTGAAATACTATGTCGAGAAAGCGAAGGAGCTCGAGAAGATGGGTGCCCACATTCTCGCGATCAAAGACATGGCCGGTCTCTGCCGACCTTACGCCGCACCCAAGTTGGTGAAAGCGCTAAAGGAAGAAGTCGGTTTGCCGATTCACTTTCACACGCATGACAGCTCCGGCATCAATGCTTCGTCTGTATTGACGGCAGCTGATGCGGGAGTCGACATTGCCGACCTCGCTTTGGCATCTATGTCAGGGTCGACGAGCCAGCCTAACTTGAACTCGGTCTGCGCTTCTCTGGAAGGAACAGAACGCGATCCGGGAATCGACCACGATTCGTTGAATGCGATGTCCGATTACTGGGAGCATGTCCTCGAGTTCTACGAGCCATTCAACACTTCCCCACGGGCCGGTTCTGCCGAAGTCTACATCCACGAGATGCCGGGCGGTCAATTCACCAACCTCAAGGAGCAGGCCAACGCGATGGGCCTCGGTCACCGCTGGCCGGAAATCGCACGAACCTACGCCGAGGTGAACCAGCTCTTCGGAGACATCATCAAGGTGACGCCGAGTTCGAAAGTGGTCGGCGACATGTGCATGTTCCTCGTCACTCGCGGCATCACGCCGGAGGAAGTGAAGTCGCTCGATCCTGGCACGGTCGACTTTCCCGAGTCTGTCATCGATATGCTCTGGGGTGGCCTTGGACAGCCTGATGGTGGATGGCCAGCCGATGTGCAAAAGGTCGTTCTCGGAGACCGCGAACCGACCACGAAGCGCCCCGGCGAACTTGCCGAGCCAATCGATCTCGACGCTGCTCGCGAGAAACTGTCAGAAGAGCTTGGCCATCCGGCAAGTGACGACGATCTTTACAGTCACCTGATGTATCCCCAGGTGTTTGCGGAATTTGATCAGTTCGTTCGCGAATACGGAAAGGCGACCCATCTTCCCACGACGTCCTTTTTCTACGGTCTTGATATCGGGGAGGAAATCTCCGTCGAAATCGATCACGGAAAAATTCTTTTCATCAAGCTTATCGGTATTGGCGAAGCAAACGACGAAGGCTATCGCAATATCTTTTACGAACTCAATGGAATGCCGCGGGAGTGCCAGGTTCTCGACCGCGCCGAAGCACCGAAAGATCTCAAGACCCGCCAGAAAGGTGACTCGAACGACCCAAGCCAGGCTGTTGCTCCCATGCCCGGAATGGTCACGGAAATCAATGCAGAAGTTGGCGACAAAGTTTCGGAGGGAGATCCCATCGTCACACTTGAAGCCATGAAAATGCTGACAACAATCTCAGCAGGAATGGACGGAACCGTCACCGAGATTGTCGTGCACAAAGGAGAAGCGGTGGAGTCGGACGACCTGCTAGCGAAGTTGGAACCGTAGCGTAAAATGAGGGCAGCAAGATACTCGGCAAACTGATTTCTTTCCGCCCGGCATCTCAAAAATCTTAGCGCCTCTGCGTCCGGATTGCTAACCCTGCTCCGCCAGCGATTCGCGCCACGCCCAGAAGGCATCTTCTCGCGGGGCCATGTAGTCAGCGATTTCGGAAAAGCTGAACGGTCTGTAGTCGCAGGCATCGACACCGACGTCACGGGCAAGAAGCATGGGATTGTCGGCATCCTCCTGCTGGAGGCGCGCATGGACGTGGCCATACAAGTGCCACGAACCGTGGAATGCCTTGTCCCAGCTTCGCATCGGGTAGTGATTGAGAAAGATCTTCTGCTTCCCACACTTGATGAGCCCCTGGTCGATCACGCGATTGAAGAGCGAATCAAAAGAAGGCTTGTCGTGATTGCCGCGCACGAAGTTCACATCCCGGCATGCGATACGATCCCGATAAGCTTTCGCCTCTTCGAACGAACCGAGACAAAAGTCTCCGAGGATCCAGAAGGTGTCATTTTCCCCCACCCGATCGTTGATCGCATCAATCAATGCAGAATCGTGGCGCTCTACCGTCTCGGCAGACACTCGCCAACTTCCCCGCCGATCCGAAGCAGCCCGCTCTTTTTCCTCGTCGGATAGAAACGGTCTATCGCAGAAGCGAATGATGTTGGCATGACCAAGATGAAGATCAGCAGAAAACCAGAGGTCGGACATGAGTAAAATTTTGTGCAAGCAAAATTAGAATCAGAAAAATCAATGAAGCGATTCCTCTGGATCGAAAAACCAACCATGAGACTGGAAAGAATTGCAACTTTTGAAACGATGGGGTTTCATGCCCGCCCGATGCCCCGTTCCGCACAAACGGACATCGTCATCGACGTCTTCGCTGGAGGTGCCATACACCTCCAGCGCGACACGATCGAGATGACCCGAATCCTCCGGTTCGGCTCACCCGGACCCAGGCGACGCGAAAGTTCACGTGACGCTTCACTCAGTAGTCGCCCATGTTCTTGCCGACTGAATCATCAGTCCACCAGTAGAGAATCCGGCCGCAGTTTTCGCAGTGGGCAACTGCATTTTCGTTTTTCACGTCGACGACGGTCGATTTGGTCACCCGCATGTGGCAGCCCTCGCAGACTTCGTCGACCAGTCCTACGATGGCCATACCTGCCTTTGCTTTGAAAAGGCGATCGTAATTGTAGAGAAGGTCTTCGTCAACAGCACCTGCTTGTTCGCTGCGAGCAGCCGTTTCGGATTTGGCATCCTCCTCGAGCTTTGTCTTCAGGGAGCCCAGGTCTTCAATTTCTTCCGCAACAGAGGTTTCGTTTTCCTCAAATTTCTCGCGTGCCGCAGTGAGCGCATTTTTTTGCTCCTCGGCTTGCTCCATCAGTTCGATTTCCTTGTCCTCGAGCTCGGTAATCTCCGTTCCAT
>JAKMGR010000502.1 GCA_022424805.1 Verrucomicrobiales bacterium | reverse complement strand
AATGACAAGGTGGTCTCAAAATTTGCTCTGCCCAGATTTCTCACCGTGACTTCCTTTTCTGCGGAGGAGCCGATCGAAACTTCCCCAAAATTAATTTCCTTATCGGTCGAAATCTCGGACTTCACCTCTCCCAAACCAATGTCGTAGCGCATCGCCGAGGAATAGCGCCCCCCTCGATATCGCACCGCAAAGGCAAAAGCATCTGACTCTGCACTGGACCCGGGATCAGCATAGTATGTCACGACAGCGACATTCCGCTTCGTCGGGTGATCAGTCACCGAAGTAATTTTTCCAGCCGAAGGAAACGTCCGGATCAGGAACTCTACTTTCGCTGCAGGCGTTTTTGATTCCGCCTTCAATTCGAACTGGATTTCCATTCCCTTGACCCCCTCAACTCGACCAGTCAACGGAGTCGGCAAGCCGATTTGGTCCGCAGTGAGTCCAACGGGGGCATCTTCCTTACGATTGAAAAGGCCTTTGCCTCCAAAAATCTGTGCGTCTGCCGCGGTCGTAAAAAACAAAAGGGCAACCACGACACCAAAAACGGTGCGCACTTTTTTCCATTCAACTCTGTAGGTCGGTCGAAACATTTTCGAAGAGTAGTTCGTTTGCCAATTCGCAGAATGACTCCGCGTAGGTATAACAAATTCAATCTGTATAAGTTAGCCCGAAACTGCGAATTAATCGAGTGAGAACCCACGCAGTCTCCGACGCAGCAAATCAAGGGCGAGACGCGTCACGCGCATTTTAAAACTCACCCGATCCGAAGGGCTGAAGTGACGCTTGGCAAAGGTCTCGGCATCACGACTCGCGATGGCGATGTAGACTGTCCCGACGGGCTTTTCCTCTGTTCCTCCCGTCGGTCCAGCAATACCACTGACGGCGATGGCATGATCGGCTCCGCTGACGCGCAGGCAACCTTCCGCCATCTCGCGAACGACAGGCTCACTGACGGCGCCATGGGCCTCCAGCGTATCCTCAGACACTCCGAGCAGTTCGATTTTGGCTTCATTCGCATAGGTCACGTAGCCCTGGCGAAAAACGGCACTCGATCCCGAGGCATTGGTGATTGTCGAAGCGATGTTGCCACCCGTGCAGCTTTCCGCCGTGGCAACTGTCTCACCACGCTCGGATAGCAAAATCTGAATCACCTGCTCGATGGAGTCTTCCGACTCCACGATGATCTCTTCTTCGTATTCCGCTCGAATGATTTCTGAAGCCACATCGATCGCTGCCGAAGGACCGATCAAACGCAGATCGACCTCGCCTAGACGCGCGCAGTATCCCAGCTCCAGCTCCTCAATTGGCTCCAGCAAAGGTTCGAGCTTGGAGGCGAGCGATGATTCTCCCACTCCATAGATCCGAAAGTTGTGCCAGATATCCGCTCGATCATCCGGGTCGCGCAAAGCAGAAAGTCTTGGCTGAACTTCCTCGGCAAACATCGGTTTCAATTCGCGGGGAGGACCCGGAACGAGAAATAAATGAGGCGTCGTCTTTCCCCCGTCATTCGTCGCCGGGAGATAGAGTCCGGGAGCGGTTCCGTGAGGGTTGGGTAAAACCTCAGCCCCTTCAGGGACCATGGCCTGCCGATCGTTCGAGCGATTAGCTAACAGTCCTCGACTGCGAAACATTTCGTTGATCGTCTCGAGGATTTCCTCGTCGAGATGCAGATCACGCCCCAGCATTTCTGCAACCACCTCGCGAGTAATATCATCATTCGTAGGACCAAGTCCGCCCGTAATCAGAATGGCGTCACAACGAGGAAAGGCATCTTCCAGGACGGTGCGAATGTCATTTCCATCCGGAATCGTAACCTGCCGCTGCACGCGCAGACCGAGTTTAAAAAGCTCCTGTCCAAAGTAAGCGGCATGAGTATTGACGACCTTGCCAAGTAAGAGCTCTGTCCCTGTATTGACTACTTCAATGCGCATGAGTCTGTTCGAATCAGGATTCGCTCACGGACGGCTCCAACTCCACCCGCGGCGCATCCGACCAAAGGTCTTCAAGCGCGTAGAGACTTCGTTTTTCCTCGTGAAAGATGTGAACCACGACATCAACATAGTCGATCACCAGCCACATGCTGGTGGCCTCACCATCAGCTGAACGCGGCTTTTCACCGATTTCTTCCTCGGTCTTGAGGCGGACATCACGACTCACTGCTTTGAGATGCGGCAAGGAAGTCGCCGTGCAGATCACGAAGTAATCCGCCAGGCTGGAAATACCACGCAGATCAAGGACCACGATGTCCTCTGCTTGGATTTCGTCTGCAAAGCGAGCGCAGGTTTTGGCGATGGTAAGGGCGTCAGGCACGTCAGAAAATTGCTGGGTTGATATAGTGGAGGGAAAACGAGAAGGCGCAACGCGATTTTCGACACAGAATGTCCCGAACCAACAGGGTTAGCTCAAACACATGACCCATTTAGTTCGTTCATCCAAAATGGTTTACTCTGCCTTTTTCCGCAAATCGTAACATACCAAGCGTGAACCCATTTCGTTCTGATTGATGTAGAGCAGACCATTGCTGATAGCTGGTGGAGCCCAGGTTTCAGGCGCATAAAACAGCCTCGCCTTCGACAGAATCTGAAATCCATGCGATCCAAGCTCCATACGCAGGAGAGCTCCATTTTCGCTGAGACAGAGAAAGGCTCCGTCGACATGGATCAGGTGAGCATGCCCCAGGCTGATCGGAATTGGCCGGTCTTTCCACTGAATCGTTGTGTCGTAAAACGCTTCGTTCCAGAAGATGCGGCCGGTTCCCGCATCGAAAGCCAGCATGAGTCCACCATTTCCTCCAAAGCCGTAGATGATTCCTTCGTGATAAATCGGCGTCTGAAACTGGCAGCCGAACTCCGGGGAAGTCCAGAGGATACGCGCCTTGGAATCCGGGCCATATTGCAACATTACGCCCCCCAGTCCGTAGTCCTCGGAAATGAAGACGCGATTCGGTCCGCAGGGAACCGGCGTCGCTGCGTTCACACTCGCGAAGTTATCGGAGCGCCAGGAAAACGCGTCGAGGATGTCACCATTTTCCGGATTGATGCAGAGCAGGCCTCCATGAGGTGGTTTCACCATGCCTCCGGCAAAAACGAAGAGCCGATCCTCGCCATTAACCTCGCCGACCACTGGGGAAGCATAGCTCCCGTTCCACTCGTGATTGTTCGTCCAGATCACCGAGCCGTCCTTTTTGTTCAAGGCAGCGACGCAATGCTCTTCCGAGCCGACCTGAACAATCAGCCTCTCGCCATACACCAGGGGACTGGATCCGTATCCAAAGAAAAAGGGTGATGGGCCGAACTTCTCCTCGAGGCGCATCTTCCATACCACTTTCCCGTCGTCGAGCTGCAGGCAAAGCAAATCTCCATCGTTCCCCAGCGTGTAGACATACCTGGTCCCGGGATCGATCACTGGACTAGAGCGTGGCTGATCGGTGATGCCATAGCTCTGCGCAACTTCGACAGCGTAGGCGTGCTTCCAGATTTCTTCGCCCGTCTCCGCATTCAGACAGCGGATTTCCTCCTGCTTCTCCACCTGGTGAATGAATACCAACTTGCCGTCAACAATGACAGGTCCGGCGTGCCCTTTTCCCCGCTCGACCTCCCAGAGAAC
>JAKMGR010000500.1 GCA_022424805.1 Verrucomicrobiales bacterium | reverse complement strand
CACAGATAGTAACTATAGCACGAATTCTAACAGTCGTGAGTAGAATTGTATGGCGCAGTTGCCTAGTTGAGAAACCCCGCAAAAACTATGCCAGCGGGTCCAGTTCCGGCTTAAAATCGGCGGCGTGATACGAACTCCGCACCAGCGGTCCTGAAGCAACGTGACGGAAGCCCTTTTCCAGAGCGACTTCCTTGTATCGATCAAATAAAGCCGGCTCGATGTATTCCACGACAGGTAGATGGTTTGGCGAAGGCCGCAGATATTGGCCCAGTGTCAGCACCGTGACATTGTGGTCACGGAGATCATCCATTGCCTGGAAAATCTCCTCTTCCTTTTCCCCGAGCCCGAGCATGATCCCGCTTTTTGTCGCGCAACGCCGCCCCATTTCAGTGGCCATTTCCCGCGCGGTCTTGAGGACTTTGAGAGAGCGCCAGTATTCGGCTTGTGACCGAACCAGCGGAGTGAGCCGTTCGACGGTTTCGAGATTATGATTAAAGATCTCTGGAGCTGCCTCCAGCACGACCCAGAGACAATCGTCTTTTCCGATAAAATCGGGTACCAACACTTCGATAACGGTCTCCGGATTTACTTCTCGGACCTTGTTGATCGTGTTGGCAAAATGACAGGCACCTCCGTCAGCAAGATCATCGCGAGCCACTGCAGTGATCACCACGTGATTGAGCCCCATTCGTTTCACAGCCTCAGCGACACGGTCTGGCTCGTCTGCCTCAAGAGGAAGCGGGCGTCTCGTATCAACTGCGCAAAAGCCACAGGCTCTCGTGCAACGCTCTCCTGCAATCATGAAAGTAGCCGTGCCCTGACCCCAGCATTCCCAGCGATTCGGACACTGCGCTTCCTCGCAGACCGTGACGAGTTTGAGGTCGTCGATCATGCCCTTTGTATCCCAGAAAACGGGATTATTGGGCAGGCGAACCCGTATCCAGGACGGCTTCTTCTCACGGTGGAGCTGAGGATCAATCTTGACAGGCATGACAGCAGGCTATCTCACGCGGAACCAGTAACTCAACTTTCACCAAATTTCTCCGGAAAAAGCGCACTGATTCCCTGTGCGCTGGCTTCGCAGACGCCCCGCTCGGTAATCAGCGAGGTCACAAGCCGTGCAGGAGTCACATCAAAGGCGTAGTTCTCCACTGGGCTGTCGCCAGAGACGAGTTTCACTTCCACTTCCTCACCGTCCTTTTCTCCGCCTATCCACGCCACCTCGATTCCGTCGCGCTGCTCGATGGGAATATCCTTCACCCCATCCTCCGTTTCCCAATCAAAAGTGGAAGACGGAAGTGCAACGTGAAACGGGATCTCGTTGTCCCGGGCTGCCAGTGCCTTCAGATAGGTTCCAATCTTGTTCGCCACATCTCCTGTGTGCGTGGTGCGATCCGTGCCAGTGATCACCATATCGACCATGCCGTGCTGCATCAGGTGACCGCCGACATTGTCGACAATAACGGTGTGCGGAACGCCGTGCTGATCGAGTTCCCAGGCCGTCAACCGCGCTCCCTGATTGCGAGGTCGCGTCTCGTCGACCCAGACGTGCACCGGTATTCCCGCATCATGCGCTGCATAGATCGGAGCAGTCGCTGATCCGTAATCGACAAAGGCCAGCCATCCTGCATTGCAGTGAGTGAGAATGTTTACGGGTTCTTTTTCACCCTTTTCCCGGGAAATTGTTTCAATGAGAGACCGGCCATGTTCGCCGATCTTGCGACACCATTCGGCATCCTCGTCAGCCACTTCGATGGCCACCTCTCGGGCGCGCTCTACTTTTCCTGCTGCATCGGACGCCGCCGAAACTGCGGCAATACTCCGCTCTACCGCCCAAGCCAGGTTCATCGCCGTGGGGCGTGTCTTGCAGAGCTGCCCCCCCTTTTGCTGGAACGCAGCGTCGAAATTCTCCGCCTCAGCCGCCTCCTGCGCGGCGAGAAACATCCCATGCGCAGCCACCGCACCGATACAACCCGCGCCACGCACGAGCATCTCTCGAATTGCATGGCAGGCATCGTCAGTCGTGCGCAATTTCACGGTTTCAAACGCGAAAGGCAGCTTTCTCTGATCGATGATGCCCACGGACACACCGTCCGGATACATCCATACCGTTCGCCATGGTTTTCCGTTTATCTGCATGCTGACAGTCTACCCCTGCTTCAGGGCACCGCGCAAGATCCCGACATACCAGACCCAGATTGCCGGTCCCGTAAAAATCCAGAGGAATGCACCCAGTGCGAGGTAGGGACC
>JAKMGR010000307.1 GCA_022424805.1 Verrucomicrobiales bacterium | reverse complement strand
TATCAAAGAGATTAAAATGGGCCGGCATCACGATATTGGTGCTGATCGCCTTCGCCAGAGCGGCAGCTTCAAAGCCGTTTAGAGTGTCACCTTTTTCTCCGGTTCTTTCTTCTCCATTAATGGGGAGTAGGGCGAGATTGATCGGCCAGCGACGCACTTGCTTGATCAAATGGGTATGCCAGGTGGTCTCGCCACTTACGTAAATGCTGAAGAGACCAAAAATGATCACATAACCGATGTCTCGCGAGTTTCCGTGCTCATCCCGCCGAATCTTTGGAGTGGCCGCATCGATTCCATGAAAGTCGAAGGGGGGCGCGGTCTCGTGGGCACCTGCATTAATCCCTACGGTCGGCGGGCTGGCTGAACCAAGCGCCTCAGTAACTTCGTTTTTGGAGCCGGCGGGAACGACGAGCTTCAGGTTGGGATTTGCAGCGAGAAGGGGAAGGATTGTTTCGGTGTCAAATCGATCGGGACGAATGCTTGTGCAGGCGACGTAGTCAATTCCCGACAATTTCAGCGGATCAACAACTCGCTCGGATACGCGATTGTAGGGAGTCTCGGTTCCACGATTCGCTCGCGTGATGGAGTCAGAGAGATAGGGATCAATGAGAAGGCCAATCCCATTCCACTTGAGTAGAAAACAGCTTTGCCCCAGCCACCAGACATGGATTGCTCCGGTGACTTTGTCAGCCGAATGGAAGTCTTCGACAAAATCCTCGTCTCTTTGAAGCGGAACAATCATAGGGAAGCGGACGAAAAGCAGTGAAATCGTCCCAAGTCCGGTAACATGCTACCATTCACGCAGTTTCACAAGTGCCGCGGAATATAAAGATTTTCGAAAAACCAGAGAAGCTAGAGAAGAGCAAAACCGCTCGAATGGTAAATTGACTCCCGACCACTCAACTGATCGGTTCCGTCTCGCGCTTTTTCGGGCGCTTTGGAAGTTCGATTTCGATCCGCTGGTTAGGCTTTACCTTTTCCAACGAAGTGACTGGCTCTGTGTTGCCTGGATAAAATACTTTTACGGATTCAATCACGTCCGCATCGCCCAGCCCGATGGTAAAATTTGCGGCGGAATCAACGACACGTTCGATGGAGTGCAGTACCCAATCAGAATCCCGGACGATTATGGAGACTCGCGTTCCTGGAACGTATTCGCTCAGATCGATTTGGACCCACGATCGAATGTCCCCGGCGGCTTCGAAAAGGCGGATCTTCCCGGAGCGATTTCGGTAAATCAACTCGGCGGCACCATTGCGGTCGAGATCACTCCCGGCAAACTGCACCGGCTCGTCGAGATAGCTTACGCGGCTGGCTACGGAAACTTCGCGAAAGGCGAGGCCGCCACGATTCCAAAAGACACGATTGATTTCCAGGGGGCCGGTTCCGAGGACAAGGTCTTCATAGCCGTCGTTATCCATGTCAACCGTCCCGACAGAGATCACGGAATCGATCTCTGCGAGTCCGATATCTCCAGTGACGTCAATGAAGGATAGCTTTCCCTCGTTGACATGGAGGGAGATTTTACCGCTATCATCTCTGATGAGCAGATCGATTTGTCCGTCGTTGTTACAATCGAAGGGTTGGGCGGAGCCATGTGTAGCGTCTCCAAGTCCTGCCTCGGCAAGCACATCGTCAAATCTCTGGTCGATCCAGTTCTCCGCTGGGCGGTTCACGCAGAGTCGATTTCCGAGATCGGAAACTTCTAGGAAGAAATCTGGCGCGCCGTCTCCGGAGACATCGCTGACCACGATCTCCTCCACGCCGCGCGGAATCCACAATTTCAGGTCCCACGCAACCGGCTGAAAAGTGCCTCCTTCCGTCTGGTGATAAAGTTCCAGGGGGTGATCGCTACTTCCGACGAGAAGGTCGGGTCGCCCATCGGCGTCATGATCGATCCAAGCGGCGGTAAGGGTATCTCGAAAGGCGAGCATGCCTTGCTCGATTGTCACATCGGAAAACTTCCCCTTTCCATCATTCTGGAGAAGTGAATCCGGCAGGCCACCACCGCGTGTGACATAGATGTCGAGGTCTCCATCGCTGTCAAAGTCTGCCGGGTAAAGTCCATTTCCCGTGTGGGCGAGAGTATGGCTATCGATGGGAATAGGGCCTCCTTCGCCAGCAAGTTTGCTCATGCGGCCGCCGCCCTGATCAATGATCTCTGGGTCCGGCTCGGAATCGAAGTTTCCGACTGCGAATGGCCCCATGAGTTCCCCGGGCTGAGAAGCGAAGTAGACTGACAGGGTGTCAGACTCGGGTTTGGGAGCTGTGTTTTGTCGAAGTGCCTCGGGAAGCTGATCCGGAGTGATATTCAGAGCTGCGAGAGCAAGATTGAATTGCCAGAGTTCCTCAGCCGACGGCTCGCCGAGATCATCTTTCTTCATCGATTTAATGAAATCGCGAAGCCACTTTTCGTCTTTGGGAAAGGAGCCTTCGGGAAAGGGCAGCGGAGAATCGGGCAGGCTGGCGAGAAGTTTTTTCGCCTTGGAAGGGGAGGGTTTATCGCTTTCTCCATCTCCCTTGGTCGATCGCTCACTTGCAAGCGTGCCAAGGATTTGCTCCATCGATTGCCCCTGGAAGCGGGCAATTTCCCTTCGATCCAGCCGCTTTGGGCGTTCGCTTGGGATTTCCTCTGTGAAAACGGGGTCACCAAAATCGAGAAAGGGGAGACGATCACGGAAAAGGAACAGCCCAATTGCTGTTCGAAGAATGAGCCCGAGGGAGGCATGAATTAAGATCCTTTTCCGCATCGCTGGCATTATATCAGACGAGGGGCGGTCTGCATGTAGTTAGTTTAGCCGAAGTTCTGCCACTTCCGAAGCACTTCCAGCGCGGCGCCCGAGTCGATTGCCTCGTTGGCGCGAGCAAGCCCGGCTTTCAGATCCGGCTCCAGTCCCGTGATGACCAGTCCCGCAGCGCAATTTAGCGAGACAATGTCGCGTTTCGCTCCCTTGTCCTTTCCCTCGAGGATAGCGATGATGATTTCCGCATTCTCAGCGGCTTCTCCTCCCTGCAAATCGGTTATCTCCGGAGTCTCAATGCCGAGGGAAGAGGGTTGGATGGGGGACTGATCAGGGTTGAGAGCTGTATCAAACACGGTTGTGTCTCCGATCGTAGACAGTTCATCCATGCCGCCGGCTGCTCCGGCGCTGCCGTGAACGGCCCAGGCTCGCTCGCGGCCGAGACGTTGCAGAATGTCTGCAAAAACGGGGCAGAGATTTTCATCGAAAACGCCG
>JAKMGR010000488.1 GCA_022424805.1 Verrucomicrobiales bacterium | reverse complement strand
CCTTTCCACAGACCCGCAATACTACCAAGCAGGCAGCCAAGAACGAAACCGTTCACGATTCCGAGAATACCTTCCTTCCAGACAATTCGGATGAATTCCATAGGTCGAATCAGACCGAGGGTCAATTCCCGGATGCTCACGGCAACAGCCTGGTTCCCGGAACAACCACTCATGTCCGAGACGATTGGCAAAAACACAGCTAGTGCGATCACCGCCTGCAGCGTATCTTCATACATCGCGATTACGCTCGCGGCGATGAGATTGAGTACGATGTTGGGCCCGAGCCAGGCAAGACGCCGGCCACAGCGAACCAGCATAGGCATGGAGCGGAGCTCCTCTCCTCCCAGAATACCGGATGATCGCAGGTAGTCCTCGGTCTGGTGATCTGCTGTTGCTTCCCGAACTTCCTGACGAGTCACGACACCGGCAAGCACGCCCGCCTCATCCACCACCGGCAGGCCAATGTATCCCTTTTCTTCGAGGGTCGATCGCAGACTCTCAAAATCGTCTTTGACCCCCACCCTAACAGGATCAGAAATCATGACATCCGCGACAGGACTGTGGCGCTGTGTCATGACAAGATCACGAAGCCTGAGGACCCCGCGCAACAATCCCGTGGCCGAGGTGACGTAGACGTATTGCACATCCATATCCGCGTAGCGTTCCGCATTTTCACCCAGCTCATGCAAGACATCCCCAACCGTGGCTTTTTCGGAAAAAGAGGCGAACGATGTCCGCATCAATCCCCCGGCCGTATCCCACGGATACTCGGAGCGGGTCCGCAGTTTCTCAGCCTCTTCCGGATCATCGATTTCCGCAAGAACCGCCTCAGTTTCCTGAGTCTGCATCTCGCGAAGAACATCTGCCCCCACCGATCCTGGCAATTCCTCGACAATGTCTGCTGCCGCCTTGGTTGGCATGCCCTCAAGAATGCCCGCAACCAGCGCATCGGGCAAATTCTCGAGGATCTCCGCCGCTTTACCGGCAAGAAGAGATTCCATCAAGAGCGCCTGCTCCTCCGTCGGCAAGTGCGACATCACAAGCTTCTGATCCTCCAGGGAAAGGTCAGCCAGAGCCTCCGCAGCACCAGCCGCATCCGACGCCTCAATCCGCTCGTGCAGATCAGCCCAGGGGCGACCGGACTCGATAATTTCGCTTCTGTCTGGCATTTTTCAATCTGGAGGACAAGGATTCCATCCTCACACTCCTTCAACCATTCTTCGATACAACGCGATTTCTCTGCATAAGCTCCTGGATTACTCGTCAAACACCCATGACCTTACGCACTTTTCTCTCGGCTTCTGTGCTTGCCGTGCCTGACGGATTCACCGCGCTCCAACTCCTGAGCAACTGCCCGAACCAGGTGGAGCTGGCCAAAATCCATGGCAAAATCCAATTCGTTGACAGCTTTCCCGACTACAAAGTCAAGGTTGTCGACTCTTTCGCGGACCTGCACGTGCAACGCGTTGGCAGTTTTCCCAACTCACCGGGTAAATGGAAAATCACGAATAGCTTTCCAGATTTCAAAATCCAGATCGTAAACAGCTTTCCCGACTTCACGATCAAATACGTGAACAGCTTTCCCGGCGTGCAGAGCTAGCGCACTCGCCCCACTTCTCACGTTCACGGATGCAACAGAGGACTCTCATTCCGCTGCCTGATGGGATACTGTTAGTGTGCTCTCTTCTTTTGAACTGATATCCTGAATTCTTTTAGCCCTTGCCACCGTGTTCGTGGCGAGCGCCACCTACAGCCAGACGACCTTCACCGTCACTTCGCTTGATGACTCAGGAACCGCAACGCTTCGCGAAGCGATCGCCGCAGCTCCGGATGATGATACAATTCTTTTTGCCGATGATTTAGCAGTAGGCACGATTATCGTGACTACGGGCCAACTTGTAATCAGGATTCAATCGTCGCAGGGAATCACAATGATATGCAGACGACGATCATAGCTGACATCGCCAAATCGATATCAGGCACCGTGATCACCAGCGGAGGAACCCTGTTCAGCGAGAATTTCATGGTGAAAACCGGGTTTCCTGCTTCACCAATTGCTGACGAGACAAATGACAACTTCGACTTTGCAGGCGGCACAGAAACTCCCGTCGATCCAATGCTCGACCCGTTAAGAACAATGAAGGCTTCACCTTCACGCTGAATCCCCTCCCCGGCTCACTTGCGATCGACCCGACTAACGGAGAC
>JAKMGR010000469.1 GCA_022424805.1 Verrucomicrobiales bacterium | reverse complement strand
GTCAGGATTTGGCCATAGGTATCGGAAGTTGGATTGATATCTGCAGGTCCAAAGGTTCCAATGCCAAGGGACGCAATAGGTCCGTGGGTCTCAGATGCTTTTTGGAAAAACTCGACAGCCTGTTGAAGAGTCTCTTCCGGTGCTCCCGTGGGAAAACGAATCTCATCAATCGGGTCGCTCGGATCGATGGCGATCGCGCACACGTATTTTGTTCCTCCAGCCTCGATTCCGGCCAGAAGGGAGGCATTGCTATCGTGTTCGTTGTTCATCCTCGTAATTTCATACCGTGCCTAAGGAAGTTTGCGAGGAAAGAACGAAAAAATCGCGATCAGGAAAGCGCCAAGGGGATGTGGGTTACGGTTGAGTGAGGTGGAGGTTTTGATACATTGTTGAAGTCTTTCTTCTATTGCCCCGCCCAATACGACTCATGCCAGAATCCCCATCTCGAAATGCCAGTGGCACGCGTCGCCCCCTTGAGCGGGTGATGCGGATTCACGAGATGGTGAGTCGAAATTCGTATCCAAACGCGAGTCAGATGGCTCGTGAAATGGAAGTGAATCGCAAAACGATTCAGCGCGACATCAACTTCATGCGCGACGAATTGGAAATGCCATTAGTCTACGACGAGCGAAAGCATGGCTACTACTACAGTCGCCCGGTCCAGGATTTTCCTTTTCTCAAGACAACGGCGGATGATCTGGTCGGTTTGATTCTCGCGCGGAATGCGCTCGATCCAATGAAAGGGTCGGCGATGGAAGCGACTCTTCGTAGCAGTTTTCAACGTCTCCAGGCCACGATGAGCGAGCAGGTGACGATTCCTTGGTCGGAGATTGACCAAGCTTTCTCGGTGAAATCTACGGGAATGGCTGAGCGCGATGTTTTCGTTTTCGAGCGATTGGCAAAGGCAGTTCTGGAGAGCCGGGAATTGCATTTTTCGTATCAGAAATTGCGGGATGACGAACCGATGCAGCGTCACCTTCAGCCCTATCATCTCGCTGAGATTGATGGGGGCTGGTATGTCATCGGTCACGATCTGAATCGGGGGGCACGACGAACTTTTGCCGTGCAGCGAATGAAGAGCGTCGTCCTGACAGACATGCGTTTTGCGAGATCTCGTGATTTTCGCCTCGAAGATCATTTTGCCGGGAGTTTTGGCGTGTGGTCCGGAGCAGAGCAGGGGAAAGAAGATTACCAGATTCGCATTCGGTTTCGCGGATTTGCTGCCCGGATCGTTGCAGAACGGCGATGGCATCCCAGCCAGGAAGTTCATGGTGTGGAAGAAGATGGCAGCGTCATCGATCTCTCAATGCGCCTTTCTGCACTCGAAGACATCGCCCGCTGGGTTCTGGGATTTGGTTCTCAGGCAGAAGTTCTGGAGCCACAGGCGCTTCTGGAAAAAGTAGCGGATGAGCTGCGGAAAGCCGCAAGTCAGTATGAAAAAACGGAGTGATCTGCCAGTTTCGGGTAGATTTATATCGGAAATTTGAAGTTTTTCTCCGGGTGTGGTCCCTGCGTGTCCCACCCCCTGCAGTAGAGTGGATCCATGCAAAGAAGAAAACAGTCTGCAATCACCCTTTCCTTTGAATCAGAGCGCTCTACTGAGCCGCAAAATTTCTCCCAGACAGAACCGAGAGGGTTCCGGACCGGTGATGCCGCTTTACCGGCTGCGGACCGGGGAGAAAAACTGAGCAAGAGCCTGATGGCTTTGTGCCAGGAAATCGCGGGCGCGCTTCTGAGTCATCATGCCGCTGGAAGCGATCTGAGAATTGCCCGTGAGCGAATTGCGAGGAGATTAATGGAGACCTTGCGCTGCGAACGAAGCCAGGTAGATAAACTGATCGAGCTTTCGAAGGAACTAATTCACGCAAATGCTTACGGGAGATATCGCAGAAACCCGCTCGAGCTGAGCCTTTTGGTTCAAGCGGCAATGGGGCAGAAGCCCTTCGATGCCACCAACAACTGAGGAGCCTAACCCTCTCGGGTGTGAGGCCTGACCCTGTCAGGTCGATGAGGTAACAGGGGCAGGTAAGAGGATCCTCACATCGTTTTCTCGTCTTCCGATGTGGGGGCTTCGCCGCTATCTGATTCTTCGTCTTCGATGACGATCCCTGATTCAGCGGCAAATTCTGCGAGGGCGAGCTCTTCCAGTGCGGTGCGCTCTGCTTCCATGGCATTGAGCTCAGTTGTGTCGATGCTGTCTTTGGCAACGCGGGCGCGGCCTTTGGCTTCTTCCCGTTCCTCACGGACGATTTCTTCGAGACGATTGAGGGTGTCCCCGGAGCCGCCGATTTCATTGATCATGCCAGCTGCCATTTCGTTAAGCTCGGCAGTTGCTTTCGCGATTTTTGTTTCGTCGATGTGGCGCTTGAGAGATTCGATTTTATCGCGAGCGGCGGTAACGGCTACGTCGCGAGCAGTCTTGAGCTCTTCGTAGGTTTTCTCGGCAGCTTCAAGCTGGTCGACATTATCGGTGTGCTCCTGTCTCAGTGTCTGAAGACGCAGAGCGTATTCACCGGCGAGCTTCCGGTTTCCTGCCTTAAGGTGGGCAGCTGCTTTTGCCGTGAGTTCTCTGATTTCTTTGCTCTCTTTTTCTACTTGTGAAACAAGTCGCTCGCAGAGACCCGCATGACGGGCGAGTCCTTTGTTGTATTCCGAAATCTGCTTTCTCAGGTTTTCTTTCTCGACCTCGAGAAGGGCTTCTGGATTCTGTTTTTCGAGGCCGGAGATGAAGAGACCAAAAAATCCACGAATGAGGTTTCCAATGCGTTTGAACATAGCTGATTTGAGTTAGGGATGATGAAGGTGGGTGACCGAGTAACTGTTTCAAAAGACTCTGCCACTGACTTTCCTTAAATCAAAACTGATCCACTGAAAATGTTCGATTACAAAATACGGGAAATTTTCCTCCGATTGTAGCTGGTCGAGCCGGGAAGTCCGTGTCATTTTCTGGTGTTCATGCCCGCCGCCAATAGTTCCCACCCGATCGCCAATGGACTTCGAGAGCTTTCTTCGATTTTGGAGAGAGAGAAATCCCGAGGTCACGAGTTCGTCGATTTATCTCCAGAGGCGACTGATGCTCTGCAGAGTCTCTCCGTGGAGTTCATGCAACGAGCAATGGAAACTCCTGCTTCGACAAATTCAGAATCGACCGATGTAGGAGTGGAAACAACTG
>JAKMGR010000467.1 GCA_022424805.1 Verrucomicrobiales bacterium | reverse complement strand
GGTTTCACTCAAGTTCTGAAAATAGGCCGCCCGCCCCTTGTTTCCAGCGCAAATCGCGGCTAGATTCCGCCCCTTTTCCCCTCCAACGAAGCCACTCCCATGCCGAAAGTGTACCTCAAAACATACGGTTGCCAGATGAACGAGCGCGACACCGAGCAAGTCGCGCAAATGTTCGTCGAGCGCGGCTTTACGATGACGAGTGAGCCGGATGATGCCGACGTCATGCTGATGAATACCTGTTCGGTCCGAGACCAGGCCGAACAGAAGGCAATCGGGCGGATGAATCATCTCGGTAAATACCGGAAGAGAAACCCCGACATCGTCTACGGATTCATGGGCTGTATGGCGCAGAGCCGTGGGGAGGAATTGCTCAAGCAGTCGCCGCATGTCGATCTCGTTGCCGGAACGCAGAAATACCACCGCGTCGTCGATCACGTCGTAGACCTCATGATGGCGAAGGAAGAAGCTCGCATGGACAGCCTCCAAAATCCCATCGTCGACATCGAAGAGGAGGAAGAATCGCAAAACACGATTCGAGACCACGTTGACAAAGATTACAATGTTAGCGAGTTCGTCAGCATCATGCAGGGCTGCAACATGAAATGCACTTTCTGCATTGTCCCCTACACTCGCGGGCCGGAACGAGGCAGGCCGATCCCGGAGATCGTTGACGAGTGCAAACGCCTCGCCGACCAGGGGGTTCGCGAAGTCACTCTCCTAGGCCAGATCGTGAACCTCTACGGGCGTCACGAGTTTCCTAAGATCGATGGGAAAAGCCCCTTCGTTCAGTTGCTGGAAGCGGTTCACGAGATTGACGATATCAAGCGCATTCGCTTCACTTCCCCTCACCCGATCGGCTACAAGGAGGATGTCATCGAAGCTTTCACCTACCTGCCCAAGCTGGTGGATCACGTGCATTTCCCGATGCAATCAGGCTCCGACCGGATCTTGAAGCGCATGCACCGCCCCTACAAAGCGCAGAAGTTCATCGACATCTGCGACAAGATGAAAGAAGCCCGCCCCGGCATTGCGATTTCTACCGATGTCATCGTCGGATTTCCTGGCGAGACAGAGGAAGACTACCTCGAGACAAGAAAGGCTGTCGAACATGTGCAATTCGATCAGGCCTACATCTTTCGCTATTCTCAACGGAAAGACACTCCGGCTGCGGAAATGAATGACCAACTCCCTGAGAGGGTCAAAGAAGAGCGAAATCAGGATCTACTCCAACTGGTTAACGGGATCGTCGAACGAAAGAACGAAGCCCTCATCGGGACGACACAGGAAGTTCTCTGCGAAGGTCCGAGCCGCTACAACAAAGAACGTCTCACTGGTCGGACAGGGACAAACCGTATCGTCATTTTCGATGGAGATGCCGAACGGATGTCAGGTGAGGTTTTCGACGTGAAAATCCAGGAAAGCACAGGGTACACCCTCTACGGCGATCCGGTCTTGCAATAAGCCGATTTTCTCCGAATCTTCTCGACCGCCGGACCAAGGGCGGCACACCGCATTTTTTATGCAGGCGATCTACAATCTGCTATACGAACCGCCCATTCCCCTGAAGACCGTGGGGATCTTCATTGGCCTTTGGCTGATTGTCTCCCATGGCTTTGCCCTTCTCAAACCGCAAGTGATCAAGCCGTGGCTGAAGGCCTATCCTCGCAATGAAAAGATCGGCGTTCCGCTCGTCGTTTTCTGCTTCGCCTGGGGATTCATTATCTGGACTTGCATGGATCTGGGTGAGTTTTACAAGATCGAACGTCCCGTGCAGGTCATCATTATCGGCGTCTGCATCGGCGTCGTGATCTATGTGAAAGAATTTGTTGCCGTCCGTGCCCTGGGATTCCTGATGATTCTGGCAGCGGCACCGATTCTGGACTCTGCCTTTTTGCAGGAGCCCCGAAGTCGACTCCTCCTCGTCGCTTTCGCCTACGCGATCGCCCTGAAAGGAATGTTCTGGGTCGGAATGCCTTACCTGATGCGCGACCAGATTGCCTGGGTATTGGAAAAAGAAAGCCGCTACAAAGGCGGTGCGATCGCCGGTGCGGTTTATGGCGCAGTCATCCTGACATGTGCCGTGGCGTGGTGGTAGACTGCAAAGCGCAAGCTTTTACCAGTTTGAGATGTTGGATACCTGCGTCTTACGCAAATTTCCCCACTCCCCCTTGATCAACTCTGATCCCACGCCACATTCCTCCATGTCTGCCTTCATCCACGACGACTTCATGCTGCAATCGCAAGCGTCCAAGGAGCTCTACCACAATTTTGCCAAGGACGAGCCAATCCTTGATTTTCACAATCACCTCCCGCCTGACGAAATTGCAGCGAATCGATCTTTCGAAACGCTTTACGACATCTGGCTAGCCGGCGATCACTACAAATGGCGCGCGATGCGGGCCAATGGAATCCCGGAAGCCCGCATCACTGGGGACGCTTCTCCTCGGGACAAGTTTGATGCGTGGGCGGAAACCGTGCCACACACACTTCGCAATGCGCTCCACCACTGGACGCACCTCGAATTGTCCCGCTACTTCGG
Source organism: Verrucomicrobiales bacterium (assembly GCA_022424805.1). Taxonomy (GTDB): domain Bacteria; phylum Verrucomicrobiota; class Verrucomicrobiia; order Verrucomicrobiales; family DEV007; genus Arctic95D-9. The sequence goes on along the minus strand of JAKMGR010000467.1, from coordinate 556 downwards.
TTTCGAAGGCCTTTTCTCCACCCAGACCGCGGATGAGGTTTGGGAAAATGGAAACGCCAAGCTTGCTACCCCCGAATTTTCCTGTCGCGGACTGCTTGAGCAAAGCAAAGTCCGCGGGCTCTGCACGACCGATGATCCGACGCATTCGCTGGAGCATCACCAGGCTATCGCCAATGACGACACGATCGATTGCCGAGTCTACCCGACTTTCCGGCCAGACCCTGCTCTCTGGGTGAACGATGCCGAACATTTCAATCAATATGCTGACACCCTCTCCGACGTGAGCGGGCTTGACTGCGGATCGTTCGTCGGCTTTTGCGATGCGCTCCGCGCGAGACACGAGTTCTTTCATAACGTGGGAGGTCGCCTTTCCGATCATGGACTCCATCACATTTTCGATGCGGAATGTTCCGACGAAAAAGCCGCCGCGATTTTTGACAAAGTTCGATCCGGCACAGCAGCAGATGAAGCCGAGACCGAAGCTTTCGGAGCATGGATGATGCTCTTATTCGGAGAACTGAACCAGACTCGCGGCTGGACGATGCAACTTCACATC
>JAKMGR010000297.1 GCA_022424805.1 Verrucomicrobiales bacterium | reverse complement strand
GATTGTCGCGTGGAAGTCTTCGACGGTGACTGCTTTGTCAGCGACTCGACGTCCCTGTTCATCGGATGATCCGTAGACCTGGCCTCCGCTGATTCCGCCTCCGGCGAAAACAGTGGAGAATACGGCGGGCTGGTGATCGCGACCCGCACGATCATTGATTCGACTGGTCCGTCCGAAGTCACCCCCAGCAACAATCATGGTCGATTCCAGCAAACCGAGGCTATCAAGGTCTTTGATCAAGTTAGAGAGCGCGGTATCGAATGGCGGGAGACGGTTAGCAAGAGAGCCTGCCACATCGTTGTGCATATCCCATCCGCCACAGTGCACTTCGACAACGCGAACTCCTTTTTCGACCAGTCGGCGTGCAAGAAGGCACCCCTGACCAAGGCTGTTCATGCCGTATTTCTCTCGGTCCTCAACACCGGAAAGATCGAACACCTCCAGTTCTTCACTTCGGAGAAGACGCGAGGCCTGATCGTAAAATTCCACATATCCTTTCGGACTGGAGTAGTGCTGATACTTGTCGACAAAGTTCTGCCCGATATCGAGAGACATTTCCATGCGCTTGCTGAAACGCTCTTCTGAAGTCGTGAGCGAAGAGTTTGCGATACCGGATTCGGGATTCGCAACAGGCAGAGGGCTCAATGCCGGCTCGAGATAGCCCGAGTTGGAAGTGCCTCGATTGACGATCACGCTGTCGGGGAGCAGGTCCCCGCGCTTGCCAAAGTATTTTTCGGTCCACGGCCCGATATGCGGATGCACAATCGTCGCGCGCTGGTTGTAACCGGTCATCATCTGATAACGCGCCTGAGCGTGAGCTCCGTTTCGGCTCGTCATGCTGTTGATCACTGCAATCTTGTCGGACACGCTGGCAACTCCTTTGAGGTGACTACCAAAACGCATGCCATCCACATTGCCGTTGATGACTTCAGTGTCACCCATGACTGCTTTATTTTCTTTTGTGTCAAAGGTGTCGAGATGAGTCATTCCTCCACTGCAGTAGATGTAGATGAGACTCTTGGCTTTTCCTCCTCCTTCTGGAGCAGATTTTTCTGCTTTCTCCTGCGCCTGAGTGGCGAGGGCAGATCCAAATGTAGTGGTGACACTAACTCCGAGAGAGGCCTTCGCGGTCCGCTCCATGAAGAGTCGGCGGCTAAAGTCGTTATTTCCTGCGAGATCTTGAACGTTCATGATAGATTAAAACTGGGAAAGGTTGGAAACAGAATGTTGCTTATTGGACAAAAAGAAATTCGGGGGTGTTGAGAAGAGCCCAGGCGAGGTCACGGACACCATCGTCACCGTAGTCTTCCAGGATCGAGAGACCCTTTTTCAACTCCGCGTCGGTGGGATACCGACAAAGCATCGTGAAGAAAACGCCGCGGACCTTGTCGTCGGGACCGTCCATTTCCTGGAGATCCTCGACCACCTGGGAACTGCTTCCTGTGAGTCGATCAGTCACAGGGCCATTCATGAGCGCGAGCACCTGTGGAACGGTTCCGTCGAATGAGTGATTGTCGGTCACAGAGCGGTCAGATTGCCCGAACGAACTCAAAAGAGAAGCTGCCGAAGCAGGTTGCGCAATGCGGGAAGAGCGGAGCATTTGAATGCCGTCCACAACCGGAACCTTGGGATCTTGGAAATCGAGTGAGCCTACATCGACGAGAATCTTTGAACCGACATTTCTTGCCTTCTTGTATGCCTCAAACTTGCTGAATACCTCTTTCATCGAATCTTTTTTGAAGTCCACATTCATGAGTTCCTTGAGATAGGAGCCGTCTCCTCCCTTCACATTGTCGATCTCTGACCCATAGGCGAGTGTGAGGAGTGAATCCCAGGCTTGCTCGGCTCGCATGCGACGAAGGACTGGCCCCTGGAACAGATAGTGGTCACCCTCGTCAATGGGACGATCAAAGGTGGAAAAGCCCTGATAGGCCTGGGTGTAGTAGAGAATTCGCATGAACTCTCGAAGGTCGAAATTCACGCGCGCCATTTCCTGGCCGAGGTATTTCAATACCTCTGGCTGACCCGTGTGCTTTTCCCAATCCATCGGAAAATCAATCACCGGCTCAACGAGGGCTCTGCCAAAAGCGCGGCTCCACATCCGGTTGGCGATGTTTACGGCAAAACGCTCGTTGGATTTGTCGGTGAGCCATTGGGCAAGCGATTCACGGCGCGTCATGCTGCTGCCGCTTGGATTATCGCCGTAAAGAGTCATCGGAGTGACAACTTGTCCGCCAAGTTCTTCAATCGACTTTGGGATACGAATTTCGATCTTCTTGTTGTCAGCCACATTCAGGCCGAGAGCTCCCATGTAGTAACCGAAGGTTCGGGACTGACGACGGTCCTTGAAATCGACACCGTTCTTCGAAGCGTACTTCTTGAAGCTGGCAGCCCAGTCTTTTGGAGCGCCAGGGATTCCCACGGAGAGATTCTTCCCAGTTTCTGCCGCAGGATAACGTCCTGTAGAACGCTGGGTCTGACCGAAGAACGCAGCCATCTGATAAAAGTCATTCATCGTCCACTCCTCAAAGGGGTGGTCGTGACACTGAGCGCAGGAGACGTCGATCCCCATCATGACCTGCCCGAAATTCGAGAAGGCGTCGAATTCCATTCCTTCGTCCCGCTCCAGAAATCCGATCGCAGGATTGTGACCGATGTTCCCTGTCGCGGTAACCATTTCGCGGACCAGCGCGTCGTATGGCTTGTTCTCGGCGAGAGAGTCGCGCCACCACTGAAGATAGGGAGCGTAGTCGAGTTCACGAGCGACTCCTGTTCCCTTGAGACGGTACATGTC
>JAKMGR010000427.1 GCA_022424805.1 Verrucomicrobiales bacterium | reverse complement strand
GAAAATACTGAGAGTCCGACCTCAGGCGGGCCACTGCTAGAGAGTCTCGCCGAAGGCATTGACTACCTTCTCAGCCGCTTCAGACATCGGGCCAGACAAATTGTCATCAATAACGGACTGCAATTTCGCCTTTGCCGTCTTTGCTTCCTCGCTCATGTCAGCTGGGGCGATCAATTCTTCACGGAACCCTTCCCCTTCAATATAGAAGAGTCGACCGTCAGAGAAAAGCTTGTAGTGGTGATCGAGGGCAAAAATATGCCGGGAGAATCTCTCCTTATCCCATCCCGGACGGGGATCATACCAGAAGAAAGCCGTATCCCGGGCATGGCCTTTTTCACCCCGAAGTGCTGAGAAGAAACTCATGCCATCGGTAGGCCAGTCTTCAGGGATCTTTGTTCCGGCAAGATCGGCCAGGGTCGGTAGAAAATCGGAAGCATCGATGAGGTCATAGCGGACCTGTTTTGGCTCAATCGTTCCCGGCCAATTTGCAATCAGAGGAACACGAATCCCGGTCTGCAACGGAGTCGCTTTGCCACCCGCAATTTCCTTTCCTCGAAACTTCGACGTGATACGCGCATCGGTGCCGTTGTCGCTGTAAAAAATGACGAGGGTATTTTCGCGGAGACCTTTGGCTTCCAATCCATCGACAAGTTGCCCCACGACTTTGTCCATGTAGTGAACCATATTCGGGAAAAATTCGGTACTCTCCTCGAGGTGACGAGAAGGGTCTTTCCAGGCCTCAGAATCCGGCGTGGGCACCATCGGCCAATGAGGCAGAGCCATAGCGAAATAGGCGAAGAACGGTTTATCTTCTTCCCTTACCATAAAATCGAGAAGAAACTCGACCGATGTATCCGGACCATATTCTCCGTCTTTCGGGCCCACGAGGTTGCCATTTCGATCAAAGCTGGGATTCCCATAGCGGGAGCCTTTGTCCTCGGTTTGCCAGGCATGATAAAGCGACCACTCGTCGAATCCCGCATCCTCAACTTTCATCCCAGTGCTCCGACGGCGATCCGCGTTGGGAAAGTCGGGTGGATCGTAGGAATGCAGTTGCCACTTCCCGGCGATGCCAGTGCGATAGCCAGCATCCTGCATGAGATGGCCGAAGGTCCGCTCTTTCGGATCGAGTATCCCAAAGTAGAGCCAGTTCCGCTGGTTATATTTTCCCGTCATGATCTGCACACGCGTCGGCGTGCAAAGCGGCTGGGAATATGCATGGGTAAACCGAACACCCTCCTCCGCTAACTTGTCGAGTTGGGGCGTCTCATACGACTCCGCGCCGTAGCAACTCAAGCCATCGATCGCGAGATCGTCAGCCATGATGAGAAGAATGTTAGGACGATCGTTCGCAACAGCCACCAGGGAAAAGCTCGCGACTAGAAAAATGACAAACAGGGATTTCATGGTTTCGAAGCACTGAGCCGATGATTGAAATTCACGATTCAGATGTGGCGATAGTATACCAACAGCGAACAGTTTCCATAGCGATTAAGCGGACTTCCTGCGGTCACTTTTCCCAGCGATCCAGTATCGCGAAGAGATACTGCCTGCAGCTATAACCCCATTTCTGCAGGCCAAACTCCATATCAGCAGGAGACATCACTCCAGGATCGCCTGCGGAAACTTCCCCGGCGAATGCCCAGACCATGTTCTCCATCTCAGCGCCGTCGACCTCGAGGTGGCTCTGTAATCCGAGGGAGCTGGCATTGGTCTCCCACGCTACCGCGATACCCGCATCTTCGGCCAAATCTCGAACGCGCAGGGGGGCCCCCATGACAACGCGCGCGTCGAAATCTTCCACCCCGGGAAAAATGGACTCGTATGCTGCGAATGGCGTGACGGTATGTCCTCCTTCTTCAGCCCAATGGCCGATGAGTCCCGACATCTCCGCAGGATGATTTACGAGTCAGGCGATCTCCATGTCTGAACTCTACCTGCAAAATTTTGCTCTGCTACTCTTTTGCCAACTCGGCTACTCGCTTCTGGCTTTCTTCACTGAGACGGCTGATCTCCAAGGTTGCCAGCTTGCCATTCGAAAGTCGCAAGGTAACAGAATCTTCGATACTGCGAACGTAGGCTGCAACAATGGAACGGCCACGAACATCCTGCCACTTCTCGGGCTCACGCAGCTTGGTCAACATCGGCTCTGCTTCCTTTCCGCGCAGCATCGCCAACTGGGCATTCACCCCCTCAAACCCGTCCGCATTTTTCATGTGGAAATAGGGAATAATTCCGAGCTGCTTTTCGACCTTTGAATCGAATACCGCAATGATCGGGGTTGGCCCACTCGCCTCCTTGCTCGCCATCGCTTTCTGCACGATCTTGGGAGACTTGTATAGGTTCAGACCGCTCAAAAAAACGATCTCAGAATTTTCCTTCAGTGCATCAATTGCCACGTAACTCGCAGCGTTCGATGGGCCTCACGTCGAGCCTGGTTCCATGAGAAGAAAAGTAATGCCCTTCTGCTCTTTCTCTGCCTTGGCAATCGCCTTGTCCAGATCCTCAAGCTCCTTCACGTGAGAGGGCAACTTGAATGCTTCCGCAGCTTGGGCGGAAAGCGCTGCAAGTAATACAACTCCGACAGATAACAATCGAGCTTTCATGCCAATAGCGTCGTCTGGAACGCCCCTGTCAGGCAAGCTGGAATTTGACCGATAAATGCCAGCCTAATTTCCGGACGAAACGGTTTCTGCTATTCCTGACGGACCATGGACGCACTCTTCAACTTTCTCTCCTACGCTCCCGGACCATTCTGGCTTTTGATCCTCTTTCTGCCCAGGAATCGAAAAGCGATGCTCGCCGTGGATTGCTTTCTCATTCTTCTCAGCGCGATCTTTGCCTTCCACACAATCCCGATCCTAAAGGAAATCACACCGCTTATCGCGAAACCGGAATTCGATCCCATCTACGGCTTTCTCAGTACTGAGCGCGGCGTGGTTGGATCGTGGAATCATATGATCCTTGGCGATCTCTGGATTGGGCGCTGGGTCGCACACGACTCCCTGCAGTCGAAACGTCCATTGCTCGTTCGATGCCTTTTTCTTACCCCGATTCTATTCTTCGGACCATTCGGCCTCTTTTGTTACCTCGTCTTTCGCATCATCAGCAGACGGCAGATTTCTTTGACGAAATATTCGGAGGGAAATGTGTAGGTCCGATTGCTTCTACCCGAGCTTGAACCGATGACACTGCACGGGATTCTTTCCGCTCTTTCGCAAGGATCTCGGCTCTAGCTGGGCGTAGCCACTCAAATCCACGGACCGCACATAGAGTTCGTAATGTCCCTTCTCCAGATTCTCCAACTCCACATTCCACGGAGTCGCCGAATACGGAAGCGGCCAGTGTTTTGGCTCACCGGTTTTTGAATCAAAACCGAGCAACTCTCTTGCCGAAACTTCATCAAGAAGCACGGCGTCCCATAAAACCTTGCCAAGCGGCTCGGCGGTATTCAGGCACAAAAAGTGCGAGAATGAAACGATGCTCTGCAGGATTGCATTTCCTTTCCCAGCGCCTATTGCATGACAAATCTACAAGAAGACTTCGCCGATTTTGCAGCCATCGTCACGAGAGCCTGGACCCGTCCCGACGAAATGATCGAAACTGAGGAGGCGTTTCCATGGAATTATGAGATCTACACCCGCGCTCTTGGTTACCGCCAAGCATCTTCGAGCAAGTTCAAAGGCTCACCGAAAACACCGGAGCAAAGATTCACTTCAAGACCCGTTCGAGAACGCAATAGGCTCGCTCCCGCATTTCATTCGGGAAATCGTGATCACAGTCCGGGTGCTCGACCTCGATCGCATCGGGTGCACCTAGAAGTTCGTAAATCGGTGCTGCTGCCGCAACGCAGCGATCCACACTTTTCCATCGGAAGTTACTGTCGAGTAACGGAGCATTCACGAAAACAGGCCGCGGAGCGAGAGCTCCCAGCATTTCGGTAAAATCGAACGGGATTTCATCGAGCCGCCACCGGTAGTCGGCCATGCGGGGCATGTAGCGAATCTGGCACCAGCCTTTTCCAAAAAACCAGACTCGATCTGCGGCATCGTAGTAATCGGGATAGGCATCGAATCCGCAGCTGCTCACGACAGCAGAAATACGATCATCGAAAACCGCGGTGTAGATCGCGTTGTGCCCACCAAGGGAGTGACCAATCGCACCTACCCCCTTTTCCATTTCGACGAAGCCCAAAGATGCCAGCACATCGATGGCACGGGAGTTATCCCAGATCGCCTTCATCGTTCCTGACACATACCCCAAACCACCGAGATTGGGATAGTATTTCGCGAGATGAGGATACGATGGAGAGATCGTCACAAATCCCCGCTCGGCCAGCTCCGCCGCGTATTGCCGATTCTCTTTTCCACCGAGACCCACGACGACTTTGTGACCGTTCACGCTGTCGGTAGGATGCAGGCAGAGAACAGCGGGAACGTTCTCCTTTTTTCCCAAGGCTGATTTGGGAATGCAGAGATAGGCTGGCACTCTCGATCCGGCGAAAGAGCTACTCGGCTCGCTCTGGTAAGTAATGAGACGACGAACGTAGCTGCCCATGTCGGTCTCCTCTTCCACTTTGACATCGAGATCGACACGTTTGTCATCACCGGGAAATTTCCCCATGACCCGCTGCATTCCACTGAGAATTTCAGCACGTCGCTTCTCCCATTCTTCTTTCGTGCTCACATTCCCCACGGTTCCGTCCGAGCGACGAAATTCGAGAAGATTGTCGCGATCGAGCCGAGCCGGAGCTGGCGCGCGAGGCAGGTCTTCAAGCGGAATGCTGCGGAACTTCCACGAGAACCTGTTTTTCTCATTGGCGACGTAGTAGGTAAGCAGGACTCGCTCTTCATGAAAATCAGCACTGATGTAGGAAAAGGTTTTGTCAGGGTCTCCCTCGAGAACTTTCGCTTTCGACCAGGTCTGCCCTTCGTCGCTCGTCGTCTCGAGAACAAGCGGAGTCCGTTTTCCCAAGTGGCTGTTCGTCTCGTCGATCGTAGGATTTCGAATCGCAAGCCACCCCGAGCCGTCAGGCAATTCCGCCAGAGTCGCAGGTGCCTCGGGAGAAACGAGAGTCCAGGGTGCCGCCTCGCTCCAGGTATCCCCTTCGTTTTTCGATTCGGCGAACCACTGCTTGCCGGTCTGCGTTCGAAAGTACTGCAGCAAGGTGCCATCCTTCTTTTGCATCAAGCCCGGCTCCATCGCCCCACGCTTCGGAGCAACGACACCACCGACTCCCCGCCGCCAGGTTTCGCCCTTGTCATCGGAATAGAAACAGACCGTACAAAAGACATGTCCTTTCACCCATACTTTTTCGGTCATTGCCGTTGGGCAAATGATTCGCCCACTCGGCAGTTGAACAACACGGGCATTGTTCATTACCCAGTAGCCTGCATCTTCGGTCACTCGGATCGGATCTGACCAGGTCTTTCCCTCATTATCGGATCGACGGACCATGACATCGAGATCCGCCTTCGAATTTTTCTCGAGGTAGAAGAGCAGAATCTCACCGGAGGCAATTCGGAGAAAACTCACCGACATCACATTTTCCTGTCCTGTGTTTTCCACGAGGGTCCAATTTTTTTCCCAGCTTTTACCACCGTCTTTTGAGAGTTTTGCCGAGATTCTGCCGGCTGAGTCATCGCGATTTCCTCCGTAAAACTCGGACCATGCCGCGAGGACGCTTCCGTCTTTCAGAACAATTAAGTCACCTTCCGTATTTCTCGGATTCTCCTCCGAAGCCGGGGCTATGATGGAGGTAAACTCCTCTGCGGAAAGTTGAATAAGCGAAGCGGAAAAAAGAGTAATCAGCAGAATCCTCATGAGGCTATTCAAACACCGGAATACGATTTTCGCGATTCCCGATAGGACGGCAACCCGCCATGACAAACCGTGTCTCAAGGATTGCACGATTGCTTTCCTCACATT
>JAKMGR010000295.1 GCA_022424805.1 Verrucomicrobiales bacterium | reverse complement strand
ACGAGGTAACGAAATACTCTCTTTCGGGTATCTATTCCCGATGAGGATTTCTTTTTCTTTCTTATTGGCGTCGTTTGTTTTCGGAACGATCGGATCCGCTGTCGACTATAAGCAGGACATTCTTCCGATCATGAAGGAGCGGTGCTGGGAATGCCACGCCAACGAAAAAAAGGTGAAAGGGAATCTCGCGTTTGATGATTTCGACGAGGTGCGCGATTACCAGATTGGGAAATACAATATTATCCGTCCGGGAAATGCGGCGGAAAGCAACTTCGTCGAGCGACTCCTTCTCGAACCTGGGGAGACAGATTTCATGCCAAGGAAGGCGGACCCGCTGGCGAAGAAAGAGATCGAGTTGATTCAGAAATGGATCGATTCCGGAGCGATTATTGACCGGGAGAAAATGACGGAGGACGAAGCAGAGAGAGCAAAAGAAATGTCGGGAGATTCGGCCAGCGAGGGAAGCCCGGAATATCTGATTTGGATAAACAAGCAGGGGAAAGAAATCGAAGCACGTTTTCTGTCTGTTGCAGACGGCAAGGTGAAGCTGCTATTGAAAAACGGGAAGCAGTATGATGTGCCGTTGACTTCTCTGAGTGGAGCCAGCGTGGAGCAGGCGAAGAAGCTGTCCGGTAATTAAAATTGCCGGTGGGCAATCAGGAGTAAAGAAAAAGCCTCTCCCGCTGAGCGAAAGAGGCTTTTCAAGGTTTGAAACGAAAACAGGTTTCAAGAAATTATTTCTTCAGCGCAGCGCCTTTTTTGAATTGCTTGGCAAGAAGGTAGTAGAAGACAACACGGTATTTGCTGCGCTTGCTGTAAGCCTTTTTCACAGCGGCAATGCCATCGTCGAGCTTGGGCGTGTCTTTAAGACCGCACTTACCGATGAGGAAGTTCTTCTTCACACGGTCGAGTTCCTTCTTGTCGGAAGCTGCTACGAGTGAAGCGTCTCTGCGGTAGATTGCAGGTCCGCAGCCTTTTGCTACAGCGCGGAGAAGCTTGGCGTCTACTTTGTCACCCACGGCTTTAAGGTCGGCAGTGTATTTTTCAAGGAGTTTGTCGATTTTACTCATGGTATTTGTTGTTGGGAGTGTGCTTTCAGGCCTTTAAGGGCGGTTAATTATCATAGGTTTCTAGATTTCGGCAAGAGCAAATTTACACTTTTGCGAAAAAGGGCGTGAATGGGCTATCTGGTCGGCTTTACAAAGGTTTGGCGACGGTTGAAGCTCAACTCATGAATTTCCGGACCGGATTGTGTGCTTTTGTGGTGGTGTTAGGTGGGGTAACGCTTTCAGCGGCCGAGAAACCGAACATACTTTTCCTTTTCGCCGACGATCAGTGTTTTGAAACGATAGGCGCTCTGGGGCTAACGGATATTGAGACGCCAAATCTGGATCGACTCGTCGAGCGGGGCACGACTTTTACCCGTGCCTACAACATGGGAAGTTGGAGCGGGGCCGTATGCGTGGCGAGTCGGCACATGCTGAACACCGGAGCTTTTGTCTGGCATGCGCAGAAGATTTCCGAGAATATTGGCAAAGCAAAACCGCAACATGCGGACTGGCCTGATTTTCCAAAAGAGAATCTGATGTGGTCGCAATTGATGAAATCCGGCGGATACGATACCTACTTCACGGGGAAGTGGCATGTCCGGGCAAAGGCAGAGCAGATTTTTGACGTGAGCCGAAATGTGAGAGGCGGAATGCCCAAGCAAACTCCGGAGGGTTACAATCGTCCTACTCAGGGAGTGCCCGATCCTTGGAGCCCATATGATCCGAAGTTCGGTGGATTCTGGGAAGGTGGCAAGCACTGGAGCGAGGTCGTAGCGGATGATGCGATCGATTTCCTGAAAATGGCGAAGATGGAGACGAATCCGTTTTTCATGTATATCGCTTTTAACGCTCCACACGATCCAAGGCAGGCTCCGAAGTCCTTCATCGATAAGTATCCCCTGGACCGGATTGAAGTTCCCGCAAATTTCCTCCCGGAGTATCCCTACAAGGACCAGATCGATAATCGTCCGGGTTTACGCGACGAGAAGCTGGCACCTTTTCCCCGAACCGAGTATGCAGTGCAGGTTCACCGACAGGAGTACTATGCGATCATTACCCACATGGATGAGCAGATTGGACGCATTCTTGATCACCTGAAAGCAACGGGCCAAGATGAGAACACCTACATTTTCTTTTCTGCCGATCATGGATTGTCGGTGGGGCATCACGGACTGATCGGTAAGCAGAATCTCTTCGAGCACAGTACGAAGGTTCCTCTGATGGTTGTTGGGCCGGATGTGAAAGCGGGCAAGAAGAGCGATTCGTTGGTGTATCTGCAGGATATCATGGCGACGTCACTTGAGATTGCCGATATTGAGGCTCCCGAGCACGTGCAGTTCCAATCGCTGCTTCATATCCTGGCTGGTGAGTCAGATGGATACGAAACAATCTACGGTGGCTATTTGAAGAGTCAGCGAAGCGTTACGAAGGGGGATTGGAAACTCGTTCTTTTTCCCAATGTTCCGAAAGCTCTTCTATTCAATCTCAAAGAAGACCCCTTGGAAATGGAAGATCTCTCAGGAAAGCATCCC
>JAKMGR010000398.1 GCA_022424805.1 Verrucomicrobiales bacterium | reverse complement strand
GATGTGATGTTCCGCAGGGCGACCTGTTTTTCATTTTGTACCAGAAACTCGGGGTAAAAATTGTGGGCGTGGCGTTGGTTGAGGTAGCCGTAAAATTCGTCGAATCCCTGACGATTAGGATGACCGGTCGAGCCGATTTCCCCAAGGCCCCACTTGCCCATGAGAGCGGTGTTGTATCCGGCTTCCTTCAGCTTTTTGGCGACGCTGATGTCTTTGGGATCGAGTGTCTGCGCCTCGGCAGCTCCGTTTCCACGGATGCGACAGTGCCCGGTATCCTGCCCAGTCATGAGAACGCATCGCGATGGCGCGCAGACAGTTGATCCGGAATAGAACTGAGTGAATTTCATCCCCTTTGCGGCCATTTCGTCGAGTCGGGGCGTCTGGATTTTTTCCTGGCCGAAGCAGCCCAAGTCGCCATATCCAAGGTCATCGGCGAGAATGAAAATCATGTTCGGTTTCTCGGCAGCATTGGCGGCGCCGCAGAAGACGGAGAAGAACAGGGCAAGAGTGAGAATTTGTTTCATTGGAACTGGTTTCAGAAAAATGGGTGATGCGCGAATAGGAATTGCAGCGTGATGGCGGCACCTACGATTAACCAAAATGGTGATTCCAATAGCGTTCCAGTGCGTTTTGTTCAAACCAGGCCAGAGTCCAACGGTCTTCGCTGACGAGTTCTGCGACGAGTGGGGTAGGGACGCGATAGGTCTGAGCGGAAATGGTCCCTCCGTCGCATGCGACCTCAACCGTGTCGCGTTGATAGAAGCGATCCTCATAGGAGTCGAGGCGATCGATTGCATCTTTCGGGACATCGAAGCGAATCGCTCCACTGACGACGGAGTTTGCATCCTCGACCTCTGTGATCACGGGGAAGTCACCGCCTTTCACTCTTGCGATACGGTGTCCCGAGAGGGTTGCAGGCTTTTGCACGGAGTCCGGGCAGACAGTGACCGTGTTCCAGATTTTCGGGATGAGCAGGGTGCCGTAGATGAAGATGTGCGAGGTGGAAGAGGGCATGAGCGAGTCTTGCAATTTTCCCTTTATTCAGCGAATCTGGCAAGGTGGATACTTCATCAAAAATTGCCTTCGGTATCGTCCTCGGGCTGGTAGCATCATTCCTGTTGAGCTGCAAGACTCTGCCGGGGAAATGGGGTGGAAAGAAAGACGGGGAACCGACTGAAGCAGTCCAGCAGGCAGAAATGAAAGTTCCCGTCGGGAAGATTCATCTCGTTTCTCCAGATGGGGATTTTGTGTTGATCCGGAGTTCGCGGTTTTTGCCTGTGGAGCCGGAAACAGGTTTAACCGTTCACGGCGACAGTGGCATCGAATCGGCTCGACTCAAAGTGAGTCCGGCGAGGAAAGGTGCTTTTCTGACTGCTGATATTTTATCGGGAATTCCGACCGTCGGAGATGCGGTGATGATGGACTACATCACCAAGCCACCCGCGGCTGGTGAAGATCCGTTTGGTGGGGACGATGATGCCATTCAAGTTCTGGAGTGATCCGATCACCCAGAATTTGATTGCAGAAACTTGAACGTCATCGATATCGACGGCGTCTCCGATCATTCGGAAAATGAGTGTCGGCTCTGGCACGCTGAAAGTGGGATGCTCTGCCCCGAGCCACGGCGAAGTTTCTTTGCCACCGACGCGTGAAGTGGTTTCGCTGCCGTCCGAACCTAGTGGGCGGGATTTCCAGCCAGTCCAGATTTTCACTGGTCCGCAAGTTCCTTCACCGACAACTTCTCGTCAGCCGATTTTGCCGGCACCGCGAACGGCTCCTGAAAGTTGCTGTTGCTCCCAGGACGGGGCATGGGGCGACTTTGAATCTCGATCATGCCGGAAAGATCATCGGATCATCATGATGGAAAAAAGACGCACCGGTGCCTCGCATTAATCTCCCTTGGAGTGACGGCGCCGCTGGTGTCATTGCCTATTAGGCAGAGGGGAAAGCAGGACGCCACTCTCTCCACACCGGGGATGGAACGGGAGGGAAGGTCCACCAAAAATGAGGGAAGCTCACTCCTGGAGATGGACCGCTCAAAAGAATTTCCACTGGGAAAAGAGGATTCAACGATGGATACACCGAGGACTACAAAAACGCTATTTTTGACCTGATCGTTTACAGCCGTTCCTGAAGCAAACAAGAGACGGAGCAAATGATGAGATATCTGCGGAAACGCTATTTTTCTGTGGGCTCCTGATTAGCCGATCGCACCTGCGAAAAGCACCACTCATAAACCCCTTCGGTTTTCGCGAGCGTCCAGTGAATCTGGTTGTGGGTATGATCGGGAAAGCCTTCAAATTTGGCTATCTTTCCAGCAGCGCTGTAGGCGTTGGCGACTTTCTGGGCACCTTCGAGGTCTCTTTCTCCGGAAAAAGTGAACCACAGAGCTGTGTCGGTGGTGTCGACCCAACTCATTTTTGCTTCGCCGTCGGCGAAAAGGGCGGCAGCGTAGAGATTGGGGCGGGATTCGATCAGTGATCCGATCCCGCGCGCACCCATGGAGTATCCTGATAGATAGATACGATTGCGATCGATGGGAAGGGAGTCACAGAGAGTATCGATGATGCCTTCCAACGCGGCCTTGTGATCACCCCAGTAGGTTTCTACCGGACAGAGAGGGACAACGATGAGGCAAGGGAAGTCATCGTAAAATTCTTCTGACGCGAGTCGTTGGGGAGCAATTTCAACTTTGCCCGTATCGACATCGGCAGCGCGTGCTCCAGCGCCATGGAGATGGACAAAGAGGGGAAATGGCTCTTTTAGCCGCTTCAGTTTGGATGTGCCATAGATCTGGAAAACGAGCCCATGCTCTTCTTTGGGAACCTTGACCCATTCTCCCGCAATGCGATCCGCGAAGGGGCTTTCCGTTAAGCCGTTTGCTCTTTTCAGGTCGGTGAGGAATCTAGCGACGTATTTGCGATCTGTTTCCGACAAGCTTGTCAGCGGGATATCGAAGAGTCGTCCGTCGGACCGTCGCACGCTGGCGGCATTTTCCGTCGCGGAGGTCAGCGTGCCAGCAAAGGATTTCCCCTCTATGGAAGTCCATGTTCTTTCCGTTTCGGCAGAGAAAAGGATAGGCGCTACGACTAGGCTCGAGAGCACCATGAATCGGACAAGAAACAGTTTCATGTCGTGAAACTACAAAAACCCTGACGGGAGAGAAAGGGGAAATCTAGTCGCAATCGATTACGGTCTCGCGCTCGGGCTGACTCCAGTTACACGGCGTTTTCGCGATCCGCGAACGGATCGGCCGGTTTGATTGGGTCGAGAGGCCAGTGCAGATCGGCGGCGCGACGGCTTCTCAATACGTTTCCCTTTTCCAGAGATCGTTCGTCTCGAGGCAGTCGATCCAACCATGGGCACAGCGGATTCACATGGAATGAGCTCCGGCGAAGTCTCTGAGGTTGCAGGCGGTTCGGCGAGGGCCTCATCCTGTGGGATATCGGGTGTTTTCTCTTCCAGCTGATCGACCTCCTCCTGTTTTTCGGAGGGCGGTAGCGACAATTCTGGATTCGCTATCTTTGCTGGCTCGTAGAATACCGGAGTCTTCACGCGAAGTTTTTCGCTCGATCGTTTTGGCTTATTCACCTTTCGGGAATACTTGCTTCGCGGATTTGTTTTTCTGGCAGGCTTCTGGCGACGAAATTTGTTCTGGAAGACGGAGGCTAGGGGGATTGC
>JAKMGR010000378.1 GCA_022424805.1 Verrucomicrobiales bacterium | reverse complement strand
TCCCAGATGCGACCTTTCATCGCCGGGTATTTGCGGATGAGGTTCGCGTTGTCGCCAATCTTGCGAGCCGTCTCGCGATACATGCGATAAATCTGCGGCACGCCGTCTGATCCGCCGACGAGAATGTGATCCTGCTTCGGATGGCGCGTCACGGTACTGACGCCCCCTTTCAATGCGCCGGGAGTGATCGATGTGATGTTGTCGATGAAACGCTCCGTCTCGACCTTCGTCAGCTTCGAAGTCATGTCTCGACCGACCGAAACGAGGTGATCGCCTTTGACCGACCAGGCTGTGTCGAGAACCCAATCGTTGTGACTGCCCATAAAAAGAATCTGCTCGCCATTGGATGCTTTGATCCCGCGAACCGTGTTATCCGGTAAACCATAGGCGACATGTTGTCCGTCCGGAGACCAACTCGCGCCGTAGGTGGTGTCGAATCCGACGATCTTGGAGAGCTTCAGTTCTTTCTTGGCAAGGTCCCAGATCTGAATTTCACCCATCCGTCCGGGAAGACCACCTGCGACGAGCAGCTGTTTTCCATCCGGGGAGAATTCGACAGATTCGATGCGCTCGGAAAGTCCGACGAGGCGGGACGTAAGACCAGATCCGTCCGCTCTGTGAACGAGGACTTCGTGGAATCCGGCGACTGCGAGGAGCTTGCCATCCGGTGAGTAGTCCATCGAAGTGACGAGAGGGGGAACCGCGTAGTTCGGCGGATTCTCCATCGTGTAATTCTGCAGCGCATTTTCCGGAGTGTCGTCTTTTGCTCCCTGCGTGGCCCACTTTTTCACCAGCTTCACTTCGTAGTCCGTGAGCGGCTCGTCCTTCGGAGGCATTTCGGGGCGTTTCTCGCCCTCCTGCGTCACGATGAGCTCCATGAGGTAACTCTCGTCCGGTTTGCCGGGAATGATCGCGGTATCCGTTTCGCCGCCTTTGATCAGCGAAGCGACATCGGTCATGATGTAGCCCGACTTGGACTTGGCGGGCTGGTGGCAGCCCTGGCACTTTGCTTGGAAAACAGGCCGAATGTGCTTGTAGTAGCTGACCGTTTCCGGCAATGCGTCTGGCTTTGTTTCGGCAAAGGCAGGGGAGATCGACAAGCAGGAAAAGAGGAGGAGCGAAGAAAGGCGTTTCATCTCTGGAATTCTAGCAGGTGGGGCAAAAATGGGTTTGACCCGCAGGGATTCTAGGCCGCATGCCCAAATTTTCCAATGACGCGTTCACGCGGCGAATCAGCTCTCTTCGCCGGCCCAGAGGGAGTGTTCTTGTTGGTCGATTCGGAACTCTAAGGCTCGGGAAACCATGAAAAAGAAACCGCTCACCCTATTTCTCCGTGATACTCCTGATTAGTTTCCTTGGATCGACCAAATCTGAGGTAGGAGAACCTTTGATTGGGGAAATTAAAATGTTTCGGGGGAATTTCGCGCCATCGAGGATAGGCGCTTTGCAATGGGCAGTTGCCTACGATTCAAGACAATTCGCCCCTGTTCTCAATAATCGGAACGACATACGGAGGCGATGGAGAGACAACCTTTGCGTTGCCAGACTTGCGAGGTCGCGCGCCAGTTCATGCCGATGACGGACCCAACCTGAGTTTCAAAAATCTCGGCGAGTGCACCCCTATCTCAGTGTGAATTTTATTATTACCCTTCAGGAGCCTTTCCTTCCGGGAACTGACTTCGAAACTGCAGTTCGCGGTAGTTATTTGGACTCACCCATCTACCGGCAACAGATTCACTACCAGGGGCCGGTGGTCGCTCGCTTTATCCCAACCATCCCAGTGATAGATGTGAGACTTGTTCCGGTCGATCTCTTTGCTGATGCCCTTGCTGTAGAGCATGTAGTCGAATCGGGAATACGAGTCAGCGAAGCTCCAGTGATGTGTCCAGCGGAAGCCGTATTGGTCATCGAGCATTAGCGAGGTCAGGTAGTCGTCACGCCCAAAGCGCCCTTGCAGGGCCTTTACCGGAGGTTCGATGCGGAGGTCGTTGAAGTCGCCGGTCACGAGCAGATTTGTTCCGGGTTCTTTCTCAAATATATTATCGATGTGTTCACGGGCGAGGCGGGCTTCGTTGAGGCGCATCAAGGCCTGATCAGCTTCGGGGGTTTCTCGTTTCGACTTCAAATGGAGGCCCACATATCGCAGATGATACTGCGGATTGATTCGCAGGGTCACATCGAGAACACCGCGCTGAAACGGTAGCTTGAGGTCGCCGATCTTGTAGGTGTAATCGTCGCGACTGTTCCGCGCGATGATTGGAAAACGCGAAAGCAAGGCGAGATTTCGGTTGAACCCGCTTGCGGCAGTGACGAGTTCGGTCTCAGGCAGTTCAATCCCGGCGGCCTTGAGCCGTGCCTGCAGATCATCGAGATGCGTGATGTCTCCGATTTCGCAGACTCCGAGAATATCGGGCTGCATTACCTTGAGGGCTTCAATCAGCGGAGCGATCTCCTCCTCGGGCTTCGATCCATTTTCGATGACCTCACCGTCGACACGGCGATCCATCGAGAGGTAGTTCTTCAGGTTGTAGAAGACGACGGTGATTGGCTCCGTCGTTTTCGTGGACTTACTCTGAGCTATGGCGCCATGCGGTGCGATTGCTGCCGCGAGGGCATGAAGAACAGCAATCCGCAGGGCGCGAATTGCCATTGAGAAATTCATGTGGTTAGAAGTAAGGGCGAATTAGCCCTTATCTTCTTCGCCATGGTGAGGATCATCGTGATCCGTATCAGTGGAAGCGATGGAGTCAGGTGCAGCGGGCTTTTCTTCCCACTCCTTTTTACCTTCAACTTCTCCTTCTTTAATCTCGCGTTCGAACTCGTCCTTGGCTTTCTTGAACTCGCCCATTCCCTTTCCAACGCCGCGCGCCAGTTCGGGGATCTTTTTTGCTCCGAAAAGAAGAAGAACTACCAGGAAGATCGCAATCATCTCCGGCATTCCGAGGGCACCTAAAGCTAAGATATTCATATTCACGTCACGAAATTATGCTGGAGTCGAGAACGATGCAAAGGGTATTTGCAGCCTTAATTCGGGTGGCGGAATCGCGTATGGGCAGTTTTGATGGGGAAACCAACCCAGAAATCGTTACCGATTGCATTCGTGATGCGTATTTATAAAAAAGAATGAGTGTCGAAAAAGCGCAGCAAAACGGTGCCGTGATTCCCTCAAGACGAGCGTTTGACTTTTCGCCTGTTCCCGATTCACTAACCAGCCGATTCATCGAAACATGACATCCGAAGAAAACACGATGAAAACCCGAGAAGGGGAGATGGAAGAAACAATCTCTCCCTTCGCTTTTCTGCGACCGGAGCTCGATCGCGTGGAGAGACGGATCCGCGCGCAAGCGGAAGATTTTGACCCGGCTGTCGAGCCCTACGTGGGTTACATCCTCGATACCTCAGGGAAGCGTATTCGACCGGCGCTCACTTTTCTCGCTGGTGGTTCCACTGGCGAAGTCACCGACGATCACCAGAAGCTCGCAGTTGTGCTGGAGCTGATCCACGTCGCGACGCTCGTTCACGACGACATTATAGATGGTGCAGAGATTCGGCGTCAGGCTCCGACCGCGAATGCCAAATGGGGGGATGCTCTCAGCGTCCTACTGGGCGATTGCCTTTTCTCCCACGCCCTCATGCTTTCGACTGAGTTTGATGACCGGGAGATTGGACGGCGCGTCGCAATATCGGCAAACGCAGTGTGCAGCGGCGAAATTATTCAGACCCAGCGTCGTTTTGATATGCAACTGTCGAAAGAAGAATACTTCGACATCATCGAGAAAAAGACCGCAGCGCTCTTTGCTTCTGCGATGGAACTCGGTGCAAGACTGAACGGAAGTTCCGACGCGGTTTGCGATACTCTCCGGGAGTTTGGTCTTGCGATTGGGACCGCCTACCAGATTTACGATGACTGCATCGACTTGATTGGCGAGGAAACCCAATTCGGGAAAACTCTGCGGACTGATCTCAACAAAGGAAAGCTGACCCTTCCGATCCTGAACCTTCTCGAGAGCTCCAATGAGAAGCAGCGTGAGAAGCTGCATCGCCTGCTGATCCAGAAAGAACCGCTTGATGTCTCGGCTCTCGCCAACATCGCAGACTATGTTGGCTCCATTGAAGCTGCCGTTGATACCGGACAGGAACTCATCGAAAAAAGTCGTAGTTGCCTCACCGTGCTCGACGAAAATGATCACAAAGAGGCTCTCAGCGGAATCGCCGATTTTCTCGATACAATGCTGGAAGACTGCCGTCAGTGACGTTTTTGGCCGTAGATTTGTCTTTTGCATATAGGTTTTTCAAAAAAACTGATCTTTTTCGCCCTGTCGTTTGACAAATGGCACGGCAATTGCTTCCCTCCCCAAGTGGTTACCAAACCCGAAGCCGTTGCTGTTGGCGCAGGATGCTCAAAGATTGAGTGGGCTTCGTTTTTTCTAAACCAAATAAAAAACACCTAAGTTAGACCATGGCTAAACTGAAACTTGAATATCTCTGGCTGGACGGATACGAGCCCGTTGCAAACCTTCGTGGAAAGACGAAGGTTCTTGATGGAGACCCCGAAAAACTGACTCTCGAAGATTGCCCTGAGTGGGGATTCGACGGTAGCTCAACTTTGCAGGCGGACGGCGGTGACTCCGACTGTATGCTGAAGCCCATCGCGCTTTATCCCGACTCTTCCCGACTCAACGGATTCCTCGTCATGTGTGAAGTGATGCTTCCTACCGGCGAGCCTCACCCATCCAACGCACGTGCCACGATTCCACAAGACGACGGTCTTTGGATCGGACTCGAGCAGGAATACTTCCTGATGCAGGACGGACGCCCGCTCGGCTGGCCTGACACAGGCTATCCTGATCCACAGGGTGAATACTACTGCGGAGTTGGCAACAGCTCTGTCGGTGATCTCGCTCGCGCGATTGTTGAAGAGCACCTTGATCTCTGTCTCGATGCAGGAATCAACCACGAAGGCATCAATGCCGAGGTCGCCAAGGCCAGTGGGAATTCCAGGTTTTCGGAAAAGGATCCGCCACTGCATGCGACCAGATCTGGGTAGCACGTTACATTCTCCAGCGCGTTTGCGAAAAATACGGAGTCGATGTTGAGTATCACTGTAAGCCATTCCAGGGCGACTGGAACGGTTCTGGAATGCACTGTAACTTCTCAACCGAGTATCTTCGTGAGACTGGTGGGAAAGAATATTTCGAGAAGCTCATGGATCAGTTCCAGAAGAACTGTGACGAGCACATCGCTGCTTACGGTCCAGACAACCACCTTCGTCTGACTGGTCTCCACGAGACGCAGTCCATCGACCAGTTCAGCTACGGAGTAACAGACCGTGGAGCGAGTATTCGTGTTCCACACTCCTTCGTGAACAGCGATTACAAGGGTTACCTTGAGGATCGTCGTCCGAACTCACAGGGCGACCCCTACAAGATCGTAGCGCGCGTCTCCAAAACAATCGCCGAAGTTTCCTAACTTCCCGATCTAAAGGAAAGAAATTTTCCAAGCGCCGCAGTTGAGAGACTGCGGCGTTTTCTTTTTCCGTGACACTCACGTCCCCGAGGAATGAGACGAAACAGGGTTGAGTTTGAGCATCTAACCCTGTTTGGTCCTCGACCAGACAGGGTTGGGTTTCGTAATTTTCCCTGATGAGAATGGTCCGCCACTACTCGAAATCCGAGGATGCTTACCTTGCTGCTTCTTCGCTCGGGGCTAATGGGATCGAAGCGTTCGTTATTGATGACAATGCGATCGGGGGGAATCTTCTCGGTGTTTTGCAGAAAAGTGCGATTAGAATCGAGGTGTCAGAGAGCGACTACGACGAAGCCTACCGGATTCTGACGGAGTTTGAAGATAACATTCGGAGTAAGGACTAGCTCTCACTTTCGCTCCATTGCGAGGATCACACGTTCATCGATAACAAGGTGGCGATGCTTTGCCTTTCGGATCAGTTTTTTGGCTTCTCCCACTTCGTTGAAAATCTCGTAGTGCATCCAGATGAGGCGTTCATAGGCTTCGACTTCATCGGGATAGTATTTAAGGACTTTCTTGTATTCCTCCAGCGCTTCAGAAT
>JAKMGR010000375.1 GCA_022424805.1 Verrucomicrobiales bacterium | reverse complement strand
ATTATTGTATCGATGAGAAGTTAACCGTAGCAGAAGGCCTTACAGCTTTCTTAGAAGATAAGTTTGCTATGGTAGATATTGCTAGGAATTTGCTTTTAGAGGAAAGTCCGTGAAGAACGAATTTGGGCGGAATACATGGGGGAGAAAGGGGGTTATCCAAAGGACAAGAAGGGTGAAACGTATGTTCGGGTCGGTGATGTCTGGTCAACTCTCCTGACCGCCGCCGGTCGATCTCAGGACAAGGTCGGTGTACCAAGGAACGGCATTGCCTATCAGCCCATCGAATCCTTGCTCGTGTGAGTGACGACTTTTGCTTCGCTGAAATTCCCGCCTCTATGGCAGTGCGTTAGTTGAATCTTCGTCAGATTGTTGAAAGGCCCTCCCTCTAGAGGTATCAATTGTTAGGAATTTACTTTTGGCGGAAAGATCGCGCAAACTGAAGATTGGCGGAACTTATGGGGAAGAAAGGGGGTTGATCTTTGATCTCCAATGCGCCTTTTCGATTGGGCGGAATTCTCTAGATTCAGGGCGGAAAGATTCGGTTTCCGCCTCCTCGCCGATGGCGATTGTGGGGGGAAGCACTTACAAACAAGAAGTAGCGAAAGCTCCGACAACCACATCAGTATTTCCGAAAAATATCAGGACTTGGAAACCGGTCCTCGGGACTGTTTTGGAAAAGGTATTCTTCCCGGGGTATTTGCATTTTGGGCCAGCTTGCTGGACGGACTCGGATGATTCTTCCGCTGCGAATGCCTTCGATGATCAGATCGGTCTCGACCCGGATCTGAATCCCGCTGCTGCCAAAGGGGACCTCCCCTGTGGGCTGGCTAACCTTAAGAATCTTGCCACTGGATGCGACGTGGCCCGGGCCATAGTGGCCGGCGGTGTGTTTCAGGGTGTTTTCGGCTCCATTCATTTGGGCGCTGATCCCTTTCTCGAAGTCAGCATAAAGAGAAGGGGCCATACCGCCGAAAAGCGTCGCGGTGACGGTGGCACGGCCAAACTTTCCATACTCGACGGCATCGACCATGGCGGGCATCCAGCGGCTGCGGATTAAGCTTTTGTGCGTCTCGGCCTGAAATTGGGCGGCGTTCTGAATGGCGTCTTTGTCCAACCAGATGTCCGAGATGTGAAAGCGGGTGAACGCGCCGCTCAAGCCGTCCCCGGGTGACGGCTTCCACGTGATACCGAGGAGGACGGATTGTCTGCCGAGATCCTTCTTGCCGCTGGCTGGCCACGCTTCTTCGGTGATCAGGTCCGCGATGCGAATGCGTTCGCGACCGCGCCAAATGCGGGTGGCGGCGTCGAAGGTCAGCTCTTCGTCCTCGAATTTACCTTCGCTGTTGGTCTTCGGTGCCCGGCTCGCCGTGATCTTCCCGGCCTTGTTCTTGAGTTCCACTTCTTTCAGCTTCCAGACCAATCCCTTGCGCAGACAGTGGCTGGGTTCGTCTTCTAGAAGCAGGAGATGATTCTCGGCTGGTGCCGTGCCGGTTCCCCGATAATGCCCCACGTCCTTCTCCTTGTTGTTGACGGGGAGCACTGGCACGGAAGAGAGCTCGGGGTCCGGCGGGAGAAAGCCCTGGACGTGCATTACGGTGCCGAGCGGGACATCGCGCAGATCCGCCGGAGCACCATGATAACGGACGATACCGTAGGGAAGCATGGCGAAGGGCTGCGGGTCATTTCGGTAAAACTTTCCATCGCCCGCGACCCGGAGGCTTCCGCGGCGGTTGGCATGATCCACGAAGACCAGTTCGCCGCGATAGGAGTGGGCTTTTTCCAACGGAGGAAATTCTCCCGCCTTTGGGCGGAAGGGTTCATCTGCAGCCGCGATGACGCAGAACACAAGAACGAGCAACGAAGCCCCAAGAAAGAATGTACGATTCATATCCCGATCACCTTGTTGCTGTCACCGAACTGGTCGATCCCAACACCCATTTTTTGAGCCATGAGGAGCAACAGGTTGCTCATGTGGGCGTCGCTGTTCACGGGGCGGCCGCAGATCTGGTAGTGCGCGGAGGTGAGGCCTCCATCCGGGTCCACCGAATAGCCTTTGAAGCCCTCGGCTTTGCGGTTGAAGTCGAGGTGGCTGCCGTGCTTCAGCCCAAGGCCAGTGCCGCCGGCGAGCACCAGGGGGAGATTGGCATTGCCGTGACTGTGGCCGTAGCACATGCCGCTGCCGAACAGTGACATGGTGGTGTCGAGCAGAGGCTTGCCGTTGAGATCCTTGGTCTCGGCCAAGCGAGTGAGGAAGTAGCTGAAATGCTCGATCGCAAAAGTATCATAGTTCGTGAGCTTCTCCATGTAGCTGGCGTCGCCGCCGTGATGGCTGAGCTGGTGGCGAGATTCGGTGATACCGATTTCGGGAATGGAGAAGGCGTCCCCTTCACCACCAAGGCTGAAGGTCGCCACGCGGGTCACGTCCGTTTGAAAGGCGAGCACCATGAGGTCGTAGACGGTGCGGAAATAGTCGCCCGCCTGCGTCTTTGGAATGTCGCGCTTGGTGCGTTTGCGATCAGCCTCTGAAATCTCGGGGAGAGGCGTGTCGAGCCAGTTATCAGCCCTCCGCGTGCGAATCTCTGCTTCACGAACCGAGGTGAGGTACTGGTCGAGGCGACCTTTGTCTTCGCTACCAATCTTCTTCTTCAACCGTCGCACTTCGGCGAGGTTGTCATCGAGGACGCTGGCCTTTTGGCGCAGGGACTTTCGTTGGGCATCGACGCCGCCCTTCGGTTCCTCAAACAGGGAGTCGAAGATTTCACTGCAACGACGAAGCGCGGGCAATTGGACTCCGTCCGCAGTCCAGGCGAGGGAGCCCTGGGTGAGGGCGATCTCCATTGAGGGGTAGCGTGTCTGTTGTGCGGTGATTTGGGCCATCTTTTGGTCTACGGAGATGGTATTGCGATCCGAAGGTCCCAGTTTTCCGCCGGTCAGGAAGACCGAGATGCAATTGTGATGGTGGCCAAGTGCTCCTGGATGATGCAATCCGCTGACGGGCGTGATGACGTCGCGGTGTTTCTCCAGTGGTTTCAGCGACTGGGAGAATTGATAGTCCTTCCCGGGTGTGAGAATCTGATAGTTCAACGAGTGAACGCCGTTGGCGAGATAGATGAACGCGCTGCGTCGGGGTGAAGCCGTCGCTTGCTCTGCCGCCCGGAGTGGGACCATGCATTCCAGAAAGGGTAGGGAGATGCACGTGCCCATCGCGCGGAGGGCGTGGCGACGATCGATTCGCCAGGATTGGGATAGATAGTTCATGAAAGTTCTTGTTAATCGTTGAGTCCCAGGCCTCGGAGTTAGCGCTTTTTGACCAGATCGGAGAGGGCCACGGCGCGGATGATGTCTTTGATGCGATAGTCATTTTCCTTGGCCTTATTTCGGATGGCCTGAAGGTCGTCTTCGTCATCCACCGTCAGCACGCGGCGCAAGGCATAGGTACAGAGGTGCTCGATGAATGCGCTCGCGATCTGGTCGCGGTCCTTGAGTAGTAGCCGCTGAAATTCGGAGGCGTTTTTGAAGGTGCGCCCATCCGGCAGTATACCGGAAGCGTCCACCATAGGATCTTCACCCTTGCCTTTCGGGACGTGCTCCCGCTCGCGCCATCGCCCGATGGCATCGTATTGATCCCATGCAAAACCCAGTGGGTCAATTCTCGCATGGCAGGACGCGCAGTTCGCGTTGGTTGCATGCACCTCCAGTCTTTGGCGGACGGTAACTTTGTCACCTTCAGGCGGAACAGGTTCGATGGGGGCTACGTTTGCCGGTGGGGGCGGGGGCGTCTTGTTGAGAATCACCTCGCTGAGCCAGACGCCTCGGTGAACCGGGCGGTGGCGAGTGCCGTCCGAGGTTAGGCCGAGTATGCCTCCCATCGTCAGCAAGCCGCCACGGCGATCTTCGGGCGTGAGAGAGACCCGTTGGAAGTTGCCGCTATCTGGCTCGGGCAGCCCGTAGAAGTCGCAAAGCCGGGCGTTGACCACGGTCCAGTCGGAATCGAGAAAGTTCTCGATCGGCAGGTTGTTGGTCAGCATCTCGCGGAAAAATTCCACGGGTTCGGCCCGCATGCTCGCCTCGAGCCAATCGTCGTAGGTCGGGTAGAGTTTTCCGTCTGGAGGGAACATCCCCACGCGATGCAGTTGCAGCCACTGCCGCGAGAAGTCGTCGATGAAGCGATTGATCCGATCGTCCGTCAGCATCCGGTCCACTTCTTTGTCCAATCCATCGCTGGTTAAGGTGCCGCTGTTGGCCGCGGCAAAGAGGCGGTCATCGGGCATCGAACTCCAGAGAAAATACGATAGCCGTGCGGCAAGTTCCCACTCAGTGAGCCGTTCGCGAGCCACCGGATCACCCTCGACAAGATAAATGAAATGCCTCGAAGTCAGCACCCGCAGCATGGCCCCGCGGAAGGCATTGATTGTTTTCTCGCCGGCTTCTCGATCGACTCGGTAGGAATTCAGGTAGTCCTTCAGCTCGTCCTTTGTGACGGGTCGTCGCCAGGCGCGTTCGGCGAAGTGCTGCAGATGCTCCGCCACCAACCCGGCAGAGGCGCCATCAGGAGGCAGCACGCCTTCGCGGCGTGTCATTTCTTCTTTCGACACCAAGGGGCCTTCCCATTCGATCCAATCAAGGATGACGGTGGAAAAGATGCCGTTGCCACTTTCATCGAACATCTGCGGCGCGTTGGGATTCAGCAGCGCAGTCTCACTACTGTGAGTGAAAAGGTAGGCGTCCCTGCTCGTGAGCGCCCCTCGGAAGGCCCCGCCGCCCCTGCGGTCGATCACGTCTGTGGCAACCACTGCAAAATGTAGGTCGGCCGGCATTTCGAGAAAGATCTCGAACTCATAAACCTGAGGCTTGTCTTCCGGTGCCGCGATGTCGAATTCGATGAGGCCGTCCACGGTTTCCTCGCCGGTTCGTTTACCGATGCTCAGGTGAGCCGGTTGACCTCCGGGCGGGCGGATTCCGCTGGCTTGGATTCGCACTTTGTAAAGTCCGCTGTGCTCTGGCCCCGTTTTCCCAAACCAGTTTGGTTGGAGGGCGGCTTGGACCCGGCCAGGGAACATCAGGTAGCGAAGTGGTCTTTTGATACCAAAACGATCCAGGGCTTCCTGCTGCTTCTTTCCGCCACCGTAGCGCAGATCGGCGGCTGTCTTGCGGACTTTTCGGGCTTCGCCGGATCGGGTGGAGAAAACACGATCGAGGACGAGATCCGCCGCGCGGTAGTATCGATCCATGTGAGATGGCGACAGCGAGAGTTGAGAGCCGATGCGCTCAAATCCGTGCCACAGGGTATCCTCGTTCAATTGCCCCGGCTTCGTCGGGTCATAGCGTACCCCGAGGAGGTCATAGACCGTATTCTGATATTCCCTTCGGCTCAGACGATAGTGGGCCACCCTGGGTCTCGCGGCCATTCGGGCCGCTTTGCCTTCTTTGATCCGGGAGTCGAGTTCCCCGATGAAAGTCGCGATGTCATTCTGTTTTGGCTGAGGCTCGTCCTCCGGCGGCATTTCGCCACTGTTGATCTTTTCGATAACCTCCGCCCAGATATGAAAGTCTTCGCCCAGTTGGAAATTGCGTGAAAGCTGGTCGAGGCGCAAGTCGCCCTTTCCCTTGTCCGGTCCGTGACAGCTGACACAATGCTTCTCGATAAAGACCTCGAACGGTTCCTTGGCAGAGACCATGGTCGCCAGGGGGAAGAATGAAAGAAATGTAAAACAATACCGGATCATGGTCATCACTGACTGACTGCTAGGAATTTGCTTTTAGAGGAAAGT
>JAKMGR010000371.1 GCA_022424805.1 Verrucomicrobiales bacterium | reverse complement strand
GTGCCTTTGGCATCAAAGAGATGCTCCTCACGAAACCTTCCTATTTCGTCGTATAGTTGAACACCGCGGTATTTGAACTGATCGCGGCCATCGTAGATCATGATTTCATTGGGTCGCCCCAAATCATCGAGCATGACCATGCGTCGATGAAGCTTGGTTCCGTTTTTGCTTTTCGTCACCTGCTCAAGGGTATTGGTCGTCTCGTCCTGAACCGATTCCGTGTAGGATTCGTCGGAGTGGTGAATGGATCGGCCCCAGGCGGTTATCACTTTGGAGTCCTGCTGGCCCATGCGTGCCCCGTAATTCTTCCTATGCGCTTCTGAAACGTAAATCGTCGAATGCGCGTTTTCACCAAGCTGCGCACTGCCGCCCTGACTCGACATGAGCGACTGCGCCTGCTGTTGTGCAGACTGAACTGCCTGTTTGTTCACTGTCGTCGCGCCAGACTTCTTGTCCGTGGCGTGAAACTGAGCCTCTGCCGTCATCAGACCAGCAATGAGCGCAAAAGTGGTAAGAAAAAATTTCGTCATCGGTATCCCTCGTAGATCAGCTGAGTTGGGAACGAAGAAACGCATCTAGGCCCACGTTCTCGATGCTGAAGATTACGGCGAAACAAACGCTCTGGCAAGCGATTCCCCGTAAATCAGCCCTCCAGTGCAGCCAGATACCGCTCCGCATCAAGAGCAGCCTGACAGCCGTTTCCAGCCGCCGTAATTGCCTGACGGTAAACGTGATCCGAAACATCACCGGCTGAGAAAAGCCCCTCAATGTTTGATTTCGTGTCGTGACCATTCTGAACGACATAGCCCTCGTCATCGAGTTCGACACCGGATCCTTTGAGAAACTGCGTGTTGGGATCGTGCCCAATCGCAACAAAGACACACTTCACTTCCAACTCCGAATGCTCTCCCGAAACCCTGTTATGCACCGTGACGGCACGGACATGGCCTTCCTCATCCGTAAGATATTCCCTCACTTCAGCATCCCAGACCGGCTCAATCTTGTCGTTTCCAAGTGCCCGATCGGCCATAATTTTGGAAGCCCTAAGCTCATCGCGGCGGTGAATCAAGTACACTTTGCTCGCAAATTTGGTGAGAAAAGTCGCTTCTTCACAAGCGGAGTCGCCCCCACCGATCACGGCGACGGGAACGTCCGGATAGAATGCGCCATCGCAGGTAGCGCACGAGGTCACTCCTTTTCCGATGAGGCTCATCTCGTCTTCCAAACCCAGGTAACGTGGGCTCGCGCCCGTCGCAATGATTACTGACTTGGAGGCGTAGTCGTTGCCACCGGTTGTTTTAACGGAAAACGTGCCATCGTCCTGTTTTTCGATGGATGAAACCATTTCGTATTCAACGCGCGCTCCGAATTTCTCTGCCTGCTGCTGCATGCGCATCATCAAGTCCGGCCCCATGACACCTTCAGGAAAACCGGGAAAATTTTCGACTTCCGTAGTCGTCGTGAGCTGGCCACCCGGTTGCTCTCCTGCGAGGACGAGAGGATCAAGATTTGCTCGGCCTGTGTAGATGGCCGAAGTCCAGCCGGCACAGCCGGTTCCGATGATGATGACGTTTTCCATGGCGCGGAATGTGAGTCGTAATGGTTTTCGAATCAATCCCAAAAGTCGCCGAATGAAGGCGAAAGCTTACAAAAACATGCGAAAAGCTTTCACCCTCCACTCAGGCGAGCTTACCCACGCAAGGCATCAAGCACGAAATCGCTCACGCGAAAGTCTTCGATGATGATCTCCTCCTGCTCGCCCCGCTTCATCCGAACCTGCTTGATGTTGAAATTCGGAGTCTTGTGAGGAGCAAAGAGAATATCGTCGTGCGTCGAGTTCTGATGCGTTTTGAACATCTCGGGAATGATGTCGCCGCCGAGATGGTCATCACGTCCGGTCGCAAGATGGCAGGTTCCGAGGACCTTTTCGTCCTGAATATCTGCTCCGGAAACAGGAAGAACCTGCGTGCCGAATCCCAGTTCCCCGAGGGTCCCGGTCATCGGATCATCGGCAAGGCGAGCGTTGTGATCGTCGATGGTCTGCTGATTCCCTTCGATAAGAGTGGATCGGACGATGTTCCGATTCTCGACATTAAGCACACCAAGGGTACCGTCCTCATACTTCATCGGGAACTTTCCGTTGGCATCGACGGGAACATAATAAATCTCTCCGGCAGGGAGATTGGCGACGTCTGGTGCCATTCCCTTGCAGAGTCCGTGGGACTTCTGCGCATCCTGCCCGTCGAGGTCGAGCGATGCAGTGAGGATTTCGCCCGTCTCAAGTTCGAAGTCGATCTCGATTGTGTCCGCATTCGTCATCGCGAGGCGCATCCTCTCTGCATCGGCACTCACATCGTTGTAATCGACAGCGAGACCGGAACTGAGAATGACATCGTTCACTCCGTGAAGGGTTGCCCCGCGAAAACCAAATTCCTTACATTTGGCTGTAAGTGGCGCTGTAGCAGACCAGGTCGAGACACAAAGAATGATGTCGTAACTCGAATAAATGTCACGATCGAGACTAAGTTCCGTGCCGTCCTCATCGTAGCACTCGTCCTTCAGGTCCAGGTTCGAACCATAGGTCATCGGAAAAGCGAACATTTCCCCGCCGGTCATTCCAAGCGCAGACATGCCGCCATCTTTCAGCCCGAGGTAAAACTCTTCGTATGCTTTTTGCTGAATTTCGTGCCCCGCTTCGTCGAGGAAGCCATAGCCCTTCATCAATCTTGTATCTTCCAAGTCAATGAGGACGCAGACTTTCGCACCTTGGGTTGGCTCAAAAACGGTAGCCAGAAGACGCTCCAGGCTGAACTCGGGAAACTCCCGCTTTTCAGGATTCAAAATGATTTCGTTTTCAAGAGAGGCGACGGACATGGTTCAGGTTGGGTAAGATTAATTGTTTTTTTTGGGGAAATACTCTTCAAGAACGGCTGGGAGCCAAGATACTTACGAATAAATCCCCGGTTTCCATGAGTTTTACGAACTGTTTTAGGAAAGAGATGGAGGAAAATACATGACTTGAGGAACGGTTTACCCGGTCAGGCGCTTCTTTCCCGAATTTTCATTCCACTGTATCAGCTGTTCGGGAAAGGGGCAATTCTGACACTCTGAGAGGTCTTCCAGGCAGAAATCCTGGTAAATCTGGAGAAGCCCCTGCTGCTGATGGTAAAAACCTGTGAATAACTTCTGACGTGTCCGGTCAGGCCCGAATAGCCGTAAGCCCGCCCGGCGAATCTTCTGGTTGGTGTCGACTTTGCGAAGGGCCAGATACTCTTGCCAGAGATGTTCATTTTTCTTGATGGCACCGGGAAAAACGACGTTTCCAAGAATATCTCGCAAGCGGTCTTTTCCAACGAGGCGAAGCGCTCGATTGGCCGGGTTCGCTCGCAGGGTGTAG
>JAKMGR010000340.1 GCA_022424805.1 Verrucomicrobiales bacterium | reverse complement strand
TACAATTGTCGTTATGAAAGTCTCGCAGTTGATCGCGATCTTTGTCTCCACCACGGTGACTTGGCCGGAGTCGCGCAGGCCGAAATCAAATCGCGTCATCCCGGAGCAACGGCCCTAATTGCGATCGGGTGCGGGGCCGCGGTCGCCGGAAGCGATTTTCACTTTCTTCGGAGTTGATTCAGTCTCGGGAATTGGTTTTGTGGCCGGGGCAGGTTTTGGCTCAACCTTGGCGAGCTATTTCGGAACGACTCGATTCGACACACCTTCGGCTATGCCTAGCGCACGTCCGTATCCCGATTTTCGTTAGTGGCCAAAGTCGACAGAAAGACGTAATCTTTTGAATAGTGAAGCGTCTTCTCTCCCTATCCCTCTGCATTTTTGCGATCTCCACTCTCCCGACAAAGGCAGAGGTCGATTTCGCCCACGATATCGTGCCCTTGCTCGAAAAACACTGCACGGAATGCCACGGCGGGGAAGAAGCGGAGGGTGGATTTTCCCTAAATACCCGCGAGCTTTTTCTCGATGACGACACTGCCGTGCCCGGAAAGGCGGACGAGTCCTACTTTATCGAACTGATTCTCGATACGGATCCGGATTACCAGATGCCTCCCGAGGATAATCCCCGCGTTCCCGCCGATGAAGTGGCTATTCTCGAAAAATGGGTCAACGAAGGGATGAAATGGGAGCCCGGCTTCACCTTTGGAGTCCCTACCTATGAACCTCCATTCGAACCCCGACGCCCGGAGCTCCCGGCAGTCACCGACGGTCACGAACACCCCATTGATCGCTTCATCGACTCGTGGCTCGCCCGGAACAAGCTCAAGCATCCCGAACCGGTCGACGACACGACCTTTCTCCGTCGTGCCTATCTCGACCTGAACGGTCTACTTCCCCCGTCGGATACGATCCGCACCTTTCTCGCAGATGCTAACCCTAACAAACGCACCAATCTGATTTCCGACCTCCTCGCCGATGAAATTACCTACTCCGAGCATTGGCTGACCTTCTGGAACGATCTTCTCCGGAACGACTATGGTGGAACCGGCTTCATCACAGGCGGCCGCACTCAGATCAGCAAATGGCTCTATGATTCCCTGAAAACGAACAAACCCTTCGACGTAATGGTCAGGGAACTGGTTGCTCCGCCTAATCCAGAGAGCAACGGCTTCATCAACGGAATCGAATGGCGCGGCACGGTCAGCGCCGGGCAGACTCTCCCGATCCAGTTTTCCCAGTCGATCTCGCAGTCCTTTCTTGGAATCAACATGAAGTGCGCTTCCTGCCACGACAGCTTCATCGACCGCTGGACCCTAGATGACGCCTACGGACTCGCCGCCATCTATTCTGAAGAGCCCATTGACGTGCACCGCTGCGACATACCTACTGGCGAGACCGCCAAGGCCGCGTGGCTCTTTCCTGAAATCGGCGACGTCGATGGGACTGCGCCCAAAGACGAGCGCTTGCGTCAACTTGCCGCCCTGATGACTCATCCGAAAAACGGACGCGTTCCCAGGACTATCGTGAATCGTCTCTGGGGCCAACTCATGGGGCGCGGAATCGTTCATCCCTTAGACGCAATGCAGACCGAGCCCTGGAACGAAGACCTACTCGACTGGCTCGCCGCTGATTTCCAGGATAATGGCTATAATCTCAAGCGAACGCTCCAACTCATCGCCACGTCTTCCGCCTACCAAAGCCGCACAGCGAAATGGGAAGATTCTGACGAATCCGGCCCCTACATCTTCGACGGACCGCGGCCGAAGCGTCTCACGGCCGAGCAGTTTCTCGATGCCATCTGGAATATCACGGGCACGGCTCCGACCAATTACGATGCTCCCGTTGCGCGTGGTGTCGTCGCTCCGGAACTGGTAAAAAAGCTTACTTTCCCAAGCAGTTGGGTTTGGGGGCCTTCCGCTAAGCCAGGACCTCCCCCGCACGGGGAAAAAATTCTCCTGCGAAGGGAGTTCACGCCCACCAAGCCAATCCAGTCGGCTGGAGTTATCGCTGCAGCGGATAACGCCTACGTGCTTTACCTGAATAACAAAAAGATTCTGGACGGAGAAAAATGGAGCGAACTCGACGCTGCTCCGATTCGCAATCAAATCAGCATGAAGGGCAATCGTCTCCTCATGGTCGCCGAAAACCGTGGGCCGACGCCCAACGCCGCCGGAGCTTTTTGCGCCATTCGCATCGAATACGAGGATGGAACCGACGAGATCATCATGACGGACGCTTCCTGGCAAGTCAGCGAGACTGTTCCTAAAGGAAACCGCCCCGGGCAATGGAAAATCGACGGACTCGAATGGACCTCCGCAGTCCCGGTCCACATCAAGCCGTGGAAAGATGCGACCGACAAGCGCATCGGAGAGACACTCGCCACCGCATCTGTCGGTAGCGACGTCATGGTCCGCGCCGCTTTGTTAAAAGCCGACGACTTGATGCGCGCTCTCGGCCGACCCAACCGCGATCAGATCGTGACCTCCCGCCCTTCGGAACTGACGACACTGGAAGCAATCAATCTCTCCACCAGTGAAGACCTCGTTAAAGATCTCGAACAGGGGGCAGAACGACTCTTACAAAGACACAAGGGCGACACCCTTATTGAAGAAATCTATCTTGCAACCCTTTCCCGAATTCCCACCACCGAAGAAAAACAAGTCATCGAGGAAGTCCTCGGAGACACCCCGGAAAAAGGAGATGTCACCGACATTCTCTGGACCCTGACAATGACCCCCGAATTTCTGATTGTTCGCTAACCCCTGCCGACCCATGAATTTCCCGATCGATCCCGAAGCCCCCGATCCTATCGTCCGCCGCGACTTCCTGAAAAAACTCGGAGCCGCCTCCACTGCTGCCTGGATGACTGGCGCGCCACAAATGGTTCGCGGAAAGGATATCCAACACCCTGAAGCAAAAGCCGATTCCTGTATCCTGCTCTGGCTCGCCGGAGGAATGGCCGCTCCGGAAACGTGGGACCCAAAACGCTACGCTCCTTTCGAAAAAGGAATGGCGGTGGACTCTGTCCTCAGCACCTTCCCTGCGATCGATACCAATGTCGACGGAATCCAGATCTGCGAAGGCATGGAAAACATTGCCCAGATTATGGATCGCGGAACTCTCATCCGCTCCGCCGTTCAGCCGGATCTCGGCAGTATTCTTCACTCCCGCCACCAATATCACTGGCACACGGGATACGTTCCGCCGCAGACCGTGGCGGCTCCGCATCTCGGTTCCTGGATGGCAAAAGTGCTCGGCCCGAAGAATCCTGTCATTCCGCCTTTCATAAATATCGGGCAGCGCCTCGAAGGAGTAGGAGAAAAAGAGGAACTGAAAGCCTTCACCACGGCTGGCTTTTTCGGGAGCGAATACGGCCCCATGAATCTTCCTTTCCCGGAAGAGGCCGCAAAATCCGTGCAACCACCAGAAGGAATGGATGCGAACCGTTTCACCAATCGCGACAAGCTCTACCGAAAGCTCGTCGACAAAAGCCCGTATCGGGAATACGCGAGCGACTATCAGCAGGAATCCCTTCTCCGCTCAATGGACAATGCCTACCGGCTTCTCCACTCGGATGACCGAAAGGCATTCAACATCGATGAAGAGCCTAAAGAAATTCGTGAGAAATACGACACCTCTCGATTTGGCAGAGGCTGCCTTCTCGCTCGTCGGCTTGTCGAAGCGGGAGCGCGATTTGTCGAAGTGACGACGGAATACGTGCCCTTCCTCCACTTTGACACCCACGCAAACGGGCACGATACCGTCGACCGTCTTCACAAGGAAATCGACCGGCCG
>JAKMGR010000332.1 GCA_022424805.1 Verrucomicrobiales bacterium | reverse complement strand
GATGTGCGTGATGCCGAAGCGGCTCGCGAATGCATCGAGAGACTTGTTGATCGAGTGGAGACGCTGGACGTACTCGTCAACAACGCCGGCGTGATTCGCGATAATCTCCTCCCGATGTTGGAAGACGAGGATCTTGAAGCTGTTTTTAAGACAAATATCGAAGGCGTATTTCATTTTTGCCGCGCAGCGGTTCCTTTCATGATGTCGAAGCGTTCCGGCCGAATCATCAATATCAGTTCGATATCCGGGGAAAAGGGCGGTCGCGGGCAGACCAACTATGCGGCTAGCAAGGGTGCGATCAACTCGTTCACCAAAGCTCTCGCTGTAGAGGTGGGACGCAGAAAAATTCTCGTGAATGCAGTTGCGCCGGGCGTAATTGAGACCGAAATGTCGCAGGATGTTCGTGATTTGGCGGGTGATGAAATCACTTCCAATATCGTGCTAAAGCGTTATGGTCAGCCCGAAGAAATCGCGAACGCCGTCTGGTTTCTCAGTTCCGATCTGGCGAGTTACATCACCGGTCAGATTTTGAGCGTGGACGGCGGATTTAAAATGTAATTCCAGACATGAGTACCCCAGACATCAGCCAGGATGAGATCGACGCTATCTACCCGAAAGTGGCGGAAATCATTGCCGACGCGCTCGGCTGTGATGAGGATGAAGTAAGCCCCGATTCCTCTCTCATCAATGACCTAGACGCCGAGTCGATCGACTTTCTCGACATCGTTTTCCGCCTCGAGCGGGAGTTCAAAGTGAAGATCCCCCGAGGCAAGGCCGTTGAGGAAGCCCGCGGCGAGCTTTCCGAAGAAGAGTTCGAGCAGGGTGGAATTGTCACCGACGCAGGGTTTGAAAAGGTGATAGCCTATATGACGGAGGTCCCTGCAGACCGGATTCAGTCTCCGCTCAAGTCCGCTGAGATTCCCAAATTGTTCACTACGGAGACCTTCTGCAAGATGGTGATTCGTGAGCAACAGGGTTAAGTGATCAACATGACCCTCTTGGGTGGTTGACCTAACCCTGTTAGATATTGGGGTGAAACCAGATCGTAGCATTTAATTTAGCTGCATTTGGTAAAATGCAGATCGCCGGAACTTTACCAAGTTCCGCCGCATGGTAGATTCTGTGATGAGTGACCACTTCCACGCCTTTTCTTTTGTTGATCGGATTCTATCCGACGAGGTGGGATCGCGGATTGTTGGAGAATACGAGATTCCTGCTTCGATCGATTCCTTTCCCTTGTCGCTCGTTTCAGAATCAATTGGGCAATGCGCGGCGATGTCGGCGATGAAGTCGGTCGATTTTCAGTTTCGCCCCGTGGCGGGAATTGCGGGAGCGGTCGATTTTTGCGGTGAAGTAAAGCCTGGGCAGACTCTCCGCCTTGAAGCTGACGTGGTAAAAGCGGACGAAGAGGCAGTTGGATACGGCGGCGTGGCAAAAGTGGATGGTGAGCCGATTGTGCGATTGCATGACTGTCTCGGCCCAATGGTCGGCATGGCGGATTTTGACGATCCCGAGGCGGTTCGCGGACGCTATGACTTGCTTCGTTCCGATGGCGCAGAGACAGGAGCGTTTTCCGGTGTACCGGAGTTTTCCTTTGCGATTACGTCTTTGGTCGAGGGCGAATCTGCGGAAGCGGAATTTACCATTCCCGAATCGGCGCACTTTTTTGGCGACCATTTCCCCCGCAATCCGGTTTTTCCCGGAACTCTACTGATGGACTTGAATCTTCGATTCGTTTCTGTTCTTGCCGAAACCATGCCGGAAGAAGGAAATTGGAAAGCTACCGGGATGAATAGCGTCAAACTTCGAGCCTTCATGCCCCCGGGCGAAGCTCTCTCTTTGCAGGCTAAAGTGGAAGAAATCGAAGGCGACAAGGCCACGGTTTTCGTACAAAGTCGCAAAGGAAAACGGCGGAATAGCGGTGCTCGCATTCTGCTCACAAGATAGTTCATCATGTCTTCTATGGAAAAACGGCGCATCGCCGTCACGGGGATCGGATTGGTCACGCCGGTGGGAAACACCACGGCGGAGACTTGGTCTGGTCTGCTTGTTGGAAAAAGCGGAGCCGGGCAGATCGAAAATTTCGACGCAAGCGGCTTCTCAACGACAATAGGGGCGGAAGTGAAAGGATTTAATCCCACGGAATCAGTGCCGGATCCCAAACTCCTGAAATTTGCATCGCGATCCCATGGATTCGCCCTTGCCGCTGCTGCCGAAGCATTGGCCGATGCGGGGATTGCTCCGGCGCACGAAGATTCCCATCGATGGGGGCTCGCCGTCGGGGCCGGTATGATGTCGGTGGCCTACGATGATTTGAAGGTCGTTCACGACCATGCCACGGACGAAAGTGGCTACTTCGAACCTGAAGGACTGGTGAGTGAAGAGTTTCCTGCCAACCCGGTGAATTTTTGCCGCTGGCAGTCCAACGCAGGACTGGGCCTTTTGGCCAAGCAGTTCGGGATTCGCGGATACGCGACTTCGGTTCACACCGCTTGTGCTTCCGGCGGGCAGGCCATCGGATCTGCGCTCAAGGCGATGCGTCGAGGGCAGTGCGATTATATGCTCGCGGGCGGTTTTGATTCGATGCTGAATCCAATCGGTATTTCCGGATTCTGTCTGCTGGGAGCTCTTTCCACCGATAATAACAATCCAACGGGAGCGAGCCGTCCTTTCGATGAAACAAGAAACGGATTTGTCCTCGGAGAAGGCTCTGGTTTTCTCGTCCTCGAAGATTGGGACAAGGCTGTCGAGCGTGGCGCATCGATCTATGCCGAACTCGCCGGAGACGGGAATTCGCTGAGTTGCTATCGCATCACCGATTCACCCCCAGATGGAAACGGTCCGATCCAGGCGATTCAACAGGCGTTGGGTGATGCGGATACGACGATGGAGGAAATCGACTACGTCAATGCTCACGGAACTTCAACGCAGATGAATGATCGAAGCGAGTGCGCGGCGATGAAGGCAGTCTTTGGCGAACGAATCGACGAAGTGAAAGTCAGTTCAACAAAGAGTTGCATGGGCCATTTGATTGCCGCTGCGGGCGCAGTTGAGGCTGCCGTTTGCTGTCTTGCGATCCGTGACGGTGTTGCTCCGGTTAATGCCAACTACAACAATCCTGATCCAGACTGCGACGTCAATCTGGTGACGGGAGAACCGCAGCACGGAAAGATTCGTGCGGCTCTGACCAATTCACTAGGATTTGGCGGATCGAACAGCTCCCTAGTATTTCGCAACCCAACGGAGGTGAAAGCATGAAGAACGCTTCGGAAAAGATCGTCATTACCGGCAGCGGGATCGTTTGCGGAGCAGGGGCAACTCTGGATGATATCTGGAGCAAGCTCGCAGCTGGCGAGACTGCAATTGGCCCCTACTCGCAGTGGGACGGAGATGACTGGCCGGTCAAAATTGCGTCGGAGGTTCAGGAGAACAATCGGACGCTGGTTCCTGATCGAAAGCTCCATAAAACCATTTCCCGCACCGACATGTTCGGAATTTACGCGGCAGAAAAGGCGATTGAAAATTCGGGCGTGCTCGCTCATCGCGACGAGCTGCCCGAAGATTCGCAGGACAGATTCAATGACCGAACCGGACTCTTTGTTGGTTCCGGTGGCGGAAATTACACCAGCAACTACGACTATCTGCCGCTCATTACCGAAGCAAAGGGAGAGTTGCCAGCCTTTGGGGCAGAGTTGAGCAACATGGTCACGCC
>JAKMGR010000329.1 GCA_022424805.1 Verrucomicrobiales bacterium | reverse complement strand
CCGAATCAGCGGGATCACTATTTTATTTGGCGTGGATTCGCTAGCGGAAAGAGTTGGAAAGAAGCCCTCAATGACGGAGACTTCATTCGATGAAGTTTCGAGTGTCCCAAATGACTGAGCGTGCCTTGATGCTGGCAGCTTTGACCGTACTTCCTTTGGTCGCCGTTTCGAAGGAGGAAATCGACTTCAATCGCGATATTCGCCCTTTATTGTCGAATCGCTGCAATGCCTGTCACGGCCCGGATGAGGAAGAGCGCAAAGCCGACCTTCGCCTAGATACACGTGAGGGTGCTTTGATGGACCTGGGAGGCTACGTGGCTCTCGAACCAGGTGATCCCGAGGCGAGTGAGCTTTTCTATCGGCTTACGACGGATGACGAGGACGACCTCATGCCGCCCCCGGATAAGGGAGCGCGATTTACCGAAGCGGAGGTTGAATTGATTCGTCGCTGGATTGAGCAGGGCGGGGAATATGCCGAGCATTGGTCCTACCAGCCGGTGACGCGCCCGGAAGCCCCCGAAGTGAAAGATACCAAGCATCCCGTCGATGCATTCATCCGGGCACGATTAAAAAAAGAAGGCCTTGCCCCAGCACCGCAGGCCGATCGAATGACTTTGGCGCGAAGGATTGCTCTCGACCTGACCGGCCTCCCCCCGACCTGGGATGAGGCAATGGCTTTCCAGAAAGACGAATCGGATGATGCCATCGCAAACTACGTCGATCTACAGTTGGCAAAATCGGCCTTTGGTGAGCGCTGGGCTCGGGTTTGGCTGGATCTGGCTCGATACGCGGATTCGGCGGGATACGCGGATGACCCGGCCCGGACCATTTGGGCGTTTCGAGATTATGTGATTCGATCTTTCAACGAGAACAAGCCCTTCGATCAGTTCACAATTGAGCAGATCGCAGGGGACCTGATGGAAAACCCGAGTGACCATCAGCTGATTGCGACAGCTTTTAATCGGAACACCCTGACCAACAGTGAAGGGGGAACGAACGACGAAGAATTCCGCAACGTCGCCGTGGTTGATCGCGTCAATACCACGATGGCCGTCTGGATGGGTACAACAATGGCATGTGCGCAATGCCACACTCACAAATACGACCCGTTGACGCACTTGGAATATTTCCAGCTTTTTGACTTTTTTAACCAAACTGCCGATACCGACAAGAAGAATGAATCTCCGCTTTTCGAAGTTTGGACAAAGGAGCAGGAGCAAAAAAAGGCAGATCTGCAACAATCGATCACTCAGCTCAAAAAAGAGGTCAATACGCTGACGCCGGAGATTCGTGAGGAAGCCAAATACTGGGCGCAACGATGGGGCCGTCCGTTCATTTGGCGTGCCGAAGCCCCTGCGAAAGTTTCTGCCGGGTCGGCCACGATTTCTGCCGGAGATGAGGGATGGATCACGGCAAAGCCGAAAGCGAAGAAAGATCGCTACGAGTTAACTTTTGATCTCGCCAGATTGTCAGCTCCCGTTTCCACAGGAATCAGGATTGAGATTCCGGCTGAGCAGGCCTCGAATTTTGTGCTCAGCAAAGTGGATGCCGTTTACGAGCCAGCGAATGCGAAAGAGGGGAGGAAAGGCAAATTCGTTCGTGTCGAGTTGCCCGGAAAAGGTCGCATCCTGCACCTCGCCGAGATTCAGGTTTTCAGTGGTGGTAAAAACGTCGCATTGGGCGCGAAGGTGGAATTGAGTTCTCTTTACAACAACGCGGTGGGTGCTCGCGCCGTCGATGGAAATACCGATGGCGATTACAAATCCCGCAGCGTTTTTCATACTTTAACGGAAGAGAATCCCTGGGCCGAGATCGAGCTGCCTGCTGAGGTGCCGATCGACAGCATCACGCTTTGGAATCGTATGGATGGAGGCGAGAATACCCGCGGTCGACTGAAGGACTATCGGGTACGAATTCTCGATGTAGAGAAAAAGGAAGTATTCGCGGCAAGTCCGAGAGAAATGCCGGCTCCATCGCACACTATTTCGATCTCGGGTCGACGCTCGGTTGATTTCTCCTTCGCGGGAGCCAGTTACGTGCAGAAGGGATTTACCGAATCATCTGTCCTCGGGGGAAAAATTGATCCTGCCAAAGGCTGGGCGATCGGCGGGGCTACGGGTAAGCCGCAGGACCTCATGCTAGTTTTTGCAAAGCCGTTTGCAGAGGATGACGGAATCCTTCGCCTTACATTGACGCAGGAAT
Source organism: Verrucomicrobiales bacterium (assembly GCA_022424805.1). GTDB lineage: Bacteria > Verrucomicrobiota > Verrucomicrobiia > Verrucomicrobiales > DEV007 > Arctic95D-9. Next base: position 158 of record JAKMGR010000329.1, on the reverse strand, counting down.
CAAAATACGACGATCACTTGCTGAAGAAGTTTCGGATTGGATTCACAAGCGAGACTCGAGTGAGGCAGTGGGCAAATATTCCCGGTGACATTCGAAATCTTTTGACCAAGGCGAATCGATCGAATGAGGAGCAGGAAAAAGTCGGGCAGTATTTTCTC
>JAKMGR010000324.1 GCA_022424805.1 Verrucomicrobiales bacterium | reverse complement strand
ATTTTGGCTATCAGTCAGAAATGCCGACTCACCCGGAATTGATCGATTGGCTTTCGGTCGAGTTTGTTGAGTCGGGCTGGTCGCTGAAGGAGCTTCATCGGCAGATTGTCTTCAGCAAAGCGTATCGGCGCGACAGCCGGATCGATTCCTCCGAGTTGGAGCAAGATCCCGAGAATCGATATCTTGCCCGCGGCCCACGCTTTCGCCTCACCGGAGAAATGCTTCGCGATTCTGTTCTGCAGGCTTCCGGATTGCTTTCGTCGAAAATGGGTGGACCCGGAGTCTACCCACCTCAGCCAGCAAGTGTGACCGAGATGGCCTACGGTCGAACCGCCTGGAAAGCTTCGGAGGGCGAGGATCGCTACCGGCGCAGCCTTTACACCTTTGCAAAACGGACGGCGCCTTTTGCTGCTTTCCTGACTTTCGACGGACCTACTGGAGAAAGTTGTTTGCCCAGAAGAGATCGCAGCAATACTCCGCTGCAGGCTCTGACCTTGCTCAATGATCCGATGTTCTCGGAAGCGTCGGAGGCTCTGGCACATGAAGTCGTAAAGGGGCAGGGAGGGAAGGCGGCAAGTCCAAAGCAGGTCCTGCAAGAGATGTTTCGCCGCATCCTTACACGTGATCCAAAGAAAGACGAAGCGGAGCAATTTCTCTCTTACTTTGAAGCGCAGCAATCCCGACTCGCAGGCGGAGAGCTTGCCGCTGATGCCATCTTGCAGAAGAAAGCTGCTGAAAACGCCAATGAGATCGCCGCCTGGAAAATGGTCGCGCGAGTGCTCTTTAATCTCAGTGAATCCGTAACCCGTAGCTAGTCATGAATCATCACCTGAAAAACCTGACACGACGACATTTTTTCGAGAATTGCGGAGTCGGCCTCGGTCGAATCGGTCTTGCCTCTGCCATGGCGGGCGGCTTTCCCAATCTTTTGAAAGGTGCTGTGAACAACCCAATCGCACCTCGTGATACTCATTTTGGACCCAAGGCGAAGCGCGTCATCTTCATGTTTATGGCGGGAGCTCCCAGCCAGTTGGAGCTTTTTGATAACAAACCCAAACTGCGGGAACTCGATGGAAAGCCGATTCCTCCTTCGGTCATTGCGGGACAGCGTTACGCATTTATTCAGCCGGATGCTGCCGTGCTTGCACCGAGGTTTCCATTTACACGCCATGGCGAGTCAGGGGCTGAATTGTCGGATCGGCTTCCGCACCTTGGAAGCGTTGCTGACGAAATTGCGATTGTGAAATCGATGCACACCGAATTCTTCAACCACGCTCCGGCGCAGATTTTTCAGAACACAGGTCATCCTCTCCCGGGACGTCCAGCGATGGGCTCGTGGCTCAGCTATGGTATTGGGAGTGACGCTGATGACCTGCCATCTTTCGTGGTGTTGAAAAGCGGGGGGAATCTCAGCGGTGGGGCTGCGATGTGGAGTTCTGGATTTCTTCCTGGGAGTCATGTCGGAGTGCCGTTCCGCGAGTCCGGTGATCCGATCCTGCATGTTTCCAATCCTGCGGGCTACGATAATAAGGCGCAGCGTGATTCTCTTGATTTGATCCGAAGTACGAATGAGCGCGAGCTCGGGACGGTGGGGGATCCGGAGATTCGGACGAGAATTGACGCATACGAAATGGCTTGGCGCATGCAGTCTGCCGCTCCGGAATTGATGGATTTCGCTAGCGAATCAAAAGCCACACTCGATCTCTACGGCGCCAAGCCGGGAGATGGGAAAGCTGCGTTTGCCAACAACTGTCTGCTGGCGCGCAGGCTCATTGAGCGGGGGAGTCGTTTCGTGCAGCTGTATCATTCCGGATGGGACCACCATTCGCAGGTCGAGAAAGGAGTCACAGCGCAGGCACGGAATGTGGATCAGCCGGCGGCAGCACTGATCAAAGATTTGAAAATGAGGGGGCTCCTCGAAGATACCCTTGTTATCTGGGGCGGAGAATTTGGCCGAACTCCCATGGTGGAAGCCAGTGCCGCATTGGGGCGCAGCATGGGGCGCGACCACCACCCGCAAGCATTCACGATGTGGATGGCAGGGGGCGGTATCAAGCCGGGAGTGACGATTGGAGCGACTGATGAGCTTGGTTTCAATGTCGTCGAAGATCCCATTCACGTGCACGATCTTCATGCCACGATTCTGCATTTGTTGGGGATTAATCACGAGCGACTCACATTCCGATATCAAGGCCGTGACTTTCGCCTCACAGACGTGCACGGGCATGTCGTAAAGGAATTGCTCGCATAGTCGCAGGGACCAGTTGGGCTGCGTGAGACTCGGCTGTGTCACCAGTTGAGAGTGTTGTTCTCCCGACAAATGGGGCGAACGTGGTTGTGGAGTTAGCAGCTAACTTTTCAGTTCTTGTCTGCTCCTGAAACTACCAAACTCGTCTACGAGGCTGGGGACCTGACAAAGGTCTATCACATGAGTGAGGTATCGGTGGAGGCGCTTTGGGGAGTCGATATTCAGCTCTATGAATCGGAATTGATCGTTCTGCTCGGGCGCTCCGGAAGTGGAAAGTCGGCCCTGCTCAATATCCTGAGCGGACTTGATGATCCGTCCTCGAGAGAAGTGTTTTATAGGGGAGATAAAATGTCGTGCTGGTCACGGAGATTTCGCGTGATCCGATGAAGCCGGAAAATGCTCTTGCCCTCGTCGAACTCACGGAGCAGATGGATCACTTTCCTTCGCAGATGTCAGTGGAGGCGTAGCAGAGGGCGGCCATTGCGAGAGCCATTACCA
>JAKMGR010000314.1 GCA_022424805.1 Verrucomicrobiales bacterium | reverse complement strand
GTCAGGGAGGCTGGACCCGAAGCTCTACGGCCCATCTGTCCCGACGCACCGCACAAAGTTCATGACGGGTCGAGGGGGCAAGAAAAGCGGGCCTCTCGATGGAGAAGGGCGTCGCAGCATCTACGGAGCTGTGTATCGGAACTTTCTCTCTCCCTTCATGCTCACGTTTGACGCTCCCAGTCCTTTTGGGCCGAAGGGTCGGCGAAGCGTATCCAATGTTCCGGCTCAGGCATTAGTGCTAATGAACGATCCGTTTGTCCTTGAACAGAGCCAACTCTGGGGAAAGCACCTTGTCGAGCAGCACGACATCGCTGATGAGAGAATGGAAGCAATGTTTCTTGAGGCCCTGGGACGTAAACCAACTTCGAACGAGCGGAGCCGCATCGAGTCCTACCTTTCTGCACAGGCAAAAGATGATCCTGCACAGACCTGGGCAAGTCTCGCTCACATTGTGTTTAACATGAAAGAGTTCATTTTTATCCCGTAAGTCCATGCACTGTCGACGTTTTCAAAACCAACCCATGTCGCGACGCGATCTCCTTGCCAAAGGGGCGATGGGATTTGGTGGTGTCGCATTGCAGGCTCTCCTCGCGGACCAATCTCGTGCCGCAATCACAAATCCGCTCGCACCGAAGGCACCTCATTTTGCTCCGAAGGCGAAAAATGTGATCTTCCTCTACATGGATGGTGGCCCGTCGCAGGTTGATACCTTCGACTACAAGCCGATGCTGAAAAAGTATCATGGCCGCGATCCTGGCGAAGTGATTGGCAAGTTGGCTCCGACTCAGTTCGACAGCGTCGGAAAAGTGCTGCAGGCGCAGTGGGATTTCAAACAACGTGGAGAAAGCGGAGCTTGGGTCAGCGAGTTGTTTCCTCACCTCGCGAAAAAAGAAGTTATCGACGAGATCGCTTTTGTGAAGTCGATGACCTCGAATTTCTCCGAGCACACCTTCGCCAATTATTTTCTCCACACGGGAAGCCCGTTCCAAGGAAGGCCGAGCATGGGGGCCTGGCTGGGCTACGGTCTTGGATCAGAGAATGAAAACCTCCCCGGTTTTGTCGTGCTCAATGGAGGCCTCATTCCGCCTGGCGGACTCGATTGTTTCGGCTCTGGGTTTCTTCCGGCAGCGTATCAGGGTTCCGTCTTTCTTCCTCAGGATCAGCCGATTGCAAACATTCGTCCCGGTGAAGCGAGTTCGGAAGCGCAGAGGCGTAAGCTTGATCTGCTCAGCGACCTCGACCGTGGGGCCCTGGCGGAATCAATGCCTGATCCACAAGTCGAGGCGGCGATCCAGAATTACGAAACGGCATATCGCATGCAAACGGCTGTGCCGGACCTGATGGATCTGCGAGGTGAGTCAGATGCGGTGAAAAAACTCTACGGATTCGATGCCGAATTCAAAAACACGCAAACCTTCGGCCTGCAGTGTCTCCTCGCTCGCCGTCTTGTCGAACGGGGAGTGCGATTCATCGAACTGACCTGCCCCGGTGGAAACGGCGACCGCTGGGACCAGCACCGGAAGCTCGTCGATGGTCACGGAAAAAATTGCCAAACCGTCGATCAGCCTATCGCTGGCTTGATTACCGATCTTCGTCGACTCGGCTTGCTCGACTCCACTCTCGTCGTCTGGGCCGGAGAATTTGGCAGAACGCCATTTGCTCAGGGCAGTGATGGTCGTGACCACAATCCTTTCGGCTTTACGGTTTGGATGGCTGGAGGCGGTGTGCAAGGTGGCTCGTCAGTTGGGGAGACCGATGAGTGGGGCTACAAAGCCGTACAGGATCGCTATGAAATACACGATCTTCATGCGACAATGCTCCACCTGCTCGGAGTCGAGCACACAAAGAGCACCTTCCGCTTCAGCGGCCGCGACATGCGCCTCACCGACGTGCACGGGCACGTTATGAAAGAGATACTGGCCTAAGCAAACCTGACCCTGTTGACTACCTGAATCAACTCTGTTGTGTTCCTTATTTCGCAACTTTTGTCCCTTTTCCATTGAGCGAATTCCGGGGAAGTATGTCTATCATTATAACAGCGCTTCTCTCGGGAGGCTCAGAAGTTTTAAACCAAACTCGAACGTTAGAAAACACAGACTAACTTCGGCGTTGTGCCTCCCGCATCGTAGCCGAGG
>JAKMGR010000312.1 GCA_022424805.1 Verrucomicrobiales bacterium | reverse complement strand
TGCCTTGCTAGGCGAAGACGGAGCGAAAGGCAGAACGGAATTGGTGCAGCAGGACAACGGTAGTCGGGGAAATTTCGGATTTCGCTTCGGCGATTGGAAGCTGCAGCGCCACGATTCGAAGAAGGCTCGAAATGTGGTGGTGGAGAAGCTTCTTGAAAATACTGAGGTGCCGAAGTTCCAGCTTTTTGATCTCTCGAAGGATCCCGCCGAGAAGAAAAATGTGATCGCCGACCATCCCGAGAAGGCGGAGGAACTGAAAGCGCGATTGACAGAAATCATCGAGTCAGGACGGACCCGGGGATAGCGCTTGCATTCACTTCATTACACAGAAAAGCCACCATCGAATGACGGTGGCTTTTTCGTTGTTTCGTTGGAGAGAATTCTACGACTGCCCGCCTCGCTGGTAAGCTGGTTGGCTTGCGTAGTTTTGCTGCGCGCCGTCTTGCTGCTGCAATTCCTGACCGTTCCAGTGGTCGAAGATTTCCACGGTGACTCCGCTGGCAGTATTCGCGAACATAACCGGTGCTATGCTGTAGGGAAGTCGGATGCACCCTGCGGAGGCAGCATGGCCGGGGAGGTCCCCGACATGCATTCCGATTGCGCTGCTGTCGAGACGCTGCCAGTAGGGCATATCGCATCCGTAGATGGTTGATTTCTTGCCCTGGGCAATACGCTCGGTGATTTTGAATGCCCCACGCGGAGTGTGTTTGCCCTCCCGTGCCGTCGAGACAGCGGTATCGATTGCAATTTGGTTGTTGATCACTAGGAAAGCCCGCTGTCGGGAAATATCGACGATGACCTTTTTCTCTCCGTCTTTACCAGCTTCAAGGAGCTGATGATTAACGTAGGCATCGTTGTGCATGTCGAGATAGCCGGTGCGCTGGGCCTGCTGAATGGCAGCTTGGCGTTTCTGGATGGCAGCTTGGCGTTTCTGGATGGCCTGCTGTTCCATGATCGCCTGCTGGCGCGCCATCTCCTTGGCCTGCTTCTTCTTCTTAAAATTGAAAGGCCCAGCATCGGCATTCGCCGTGGAACCGAGGGTAACACCGAGAATTACCATCACCGTCAGGGTTTCGCGGATGCCGTGTGCCTGAACTTCTGCATCCTCAAAGATGAAGCCAATTTCGCCCTCTCTCTCTTTGCAGAATGCCTCGAACTGCTCCTCGTCAGCAAGAAGGAGGCCAAGCAGCTGAACCTCTGCCGATTCGCCGTCTTCACCTGCCTGCCAGCGGATCAATGGCACCTTTTTGCCTTCCAATTCCATTGAAGGTTCGTCGAGTGAAGAAGCGAGCACTTCAAGAAAGCGTCGCACATAGTCCTCTGGATCGGAGGCATCGGAAAGAGTGGAAAACGCTCCCCGGTCGCGGAAAAGACCTTGGAGGTGGATGTCGAACGCGTCGTCTTTCCAGATGAGGTAGGGCTCTTCTTCGCCTGCTTCCAGATCGATTTCAAATTCCTGGAACAGATCGGAGTTCTGCGGATTTGATGTGACCATGACGCCGTCTCTTGAGACATCGAAGATGATATTGCTTTCCGAAAACATCGAAGCGCAGAAATCGACTTCGGATTCGGTTGATGGTTCGAGTTCGGCGCCCTCGGGTGGGAGTTCGTCGACGGGTCCAAGGAAGGTAGCTTTCTGGCTCATAGCGGTTCTCGGTGCGTTTGGTGTGATGGTTCTGTTGTAGCGGGATTTCCCGGTTTTTACCAGTCTGGGCTGAGTCCATGATGCCAGGGCTCTGCGACTGATGATAGCCAGGAATACATAGTCGAGGGTGGTGTTCCGGGATAGACGGACAGGAGACGGGCGATATGCGCAGAGATTCTCGGGGCGGCAAAGCTGGTGCCAGTTTGCAGCTGGGTGCCCCCATTCAGCCAGGCAACTTCGACGTCCTCACCTTTGGCAGAGAAGCTCACGAGGTGATCGGGTCGGTAGTAGATGTCGTCGCTGGGAGTGTCGGCGAGGTCGACCCCGAAAACAGAAGCAAAGTGGGCTGGCCACTCGGCTTCATCATTTCCTGCATTGGAGCAGGCGGCAACCACGTGTATGCCTTTGAGCCACGCTTCGTCTGCCCATTCCTTGTGCGGGAGGATATACTTGGCCATTCCCCGGCAACCAAAGGAACAATTCAGGATGTGGTAGCCGCGGCGAATCGCCTCTCGGACGCCCGCGCAAATCAAGTGTGAACGGGAAACGCTGCGAGCATCAATGACGCGAAAGCTACCGATCTCCGCTTCGGGCGTGAATTGGTGAATGATACCGGCAACGGCGGTCCCGTGGCCAAAATGATCGTCTGTCTGGTTTTCAAGAGTGTGAATGGTCCCGCCGATTTCTTCAAAGGCAACCGAGTCTGACATGGAGAGGCCGGAGAGCTGAGGGTGTGATGCTTCCACACCCGAATCGATCACGGCCACTTTGACACCTTTTCCGGTTCCGTTTCGAAGAGCCTCCGAGATCTCTGCGTAGCTTGGCCACGGATCATCCGCGTTGCGACGATGGCTCATAGCTCGAGTCCAAGAGCGCGGACGAGAAGGCGATGGGTAACGAGTCGTTCCAATGCGATTGAAAGTCGACCAACCCGGTTCATGGTGCGAGCCGTAAACCCGGACGGATCAGGGGCATCGATGGATTCTTTCAACTGCACACAACTCAGCACTCCCCGAAGAGTCCCGGCGAGATAAAAAGGGGTCGCGAGCATGGCGTAGCTGATTTGCGAAAACTCCTCGTCGACCCGTTTGGAGTGATCCTGATTCTGGTAGACCTGGTTTTCGCACAGCCGTTGCTCGGACGCGTAGCAAAGCCCTACGAGACCTTCTCCGATGGGGAGTTTGAATCCAATGAAGTTCCGGTCCGGTTCGGTTTGTGTGACGACGAGATGTTCGTTTGCAGAGTCGGCCAGCCAGATGGTAATGGAGTCCGCCTTGGCTATTGTCATTGCCGCTCGGAGGACTGCGAAGCCAGCTTCCCCGACCAGTGAGGTGAATTCCTCTGGTTCGATTGATGCAGCGATGCGAGCCATTTCCGCCTCGATGGCGGGGGCATGCGTGGTGAGGTCAGATGAGTCGGTATTCACAGTGCTTCGACGGTTCGTCGGAAACTGTACCTCACCGACCAAAGTTTGGGAATGGCTTTTTTGAGCGAAGAGAAAAAAACGGAATCTACCGACTCATTTGCGATGCTCAGAGTTGCAGGTATGCCCTTTCGATTGAGAAATCATGGCAGCCTCCTGACATAAACATAATACGCTCCAATGATCGGTTGTCCGCGCGAGTCGTCGAACCAGGTGTGAAGACGAGTTTTTCCTTCTGCGAGGCGTGCTCTGAACGTCGCGTGATCCGCATTTTTGGGGAGTTTTTTCCTTCCGAAAAATCGACCGATTCTGATGCGGGCTGTGGTGATTTCGAGGGGAATGCCTTTTTCCAGTTCACCATCAGTTACGGGAGTTGCGGGTAAGCCATCCCGGAGAGAAAGCCCTGTTTCCCTGGGCCAGCGGCGAAGCTCGAACTCGTATTCCCCCTCCTCAGCAACTTCCAGTTCCCACCAACCGTTCTTGAGGTCGGCGCGACGAACTTGCTTTTGTTGATCAATAAAAACATCGAGCCATTCGCAGGCCGTCAGCATCATTGGGTTTTCTGCAGCATGTCCGATTACAACCCGTTGCGGTTCATTTGCGATTTCTCCGACTTCTTTCCACCAGGTGTCGAGTTTGGTCCTCAATTTCTCGACCATCTCGGGGTGCTCGGCGATGACATTTTTTTCCTGAAGGGGATCAGTTTCGAGATTGTAGAGCTCGCGATCTTCAAGGAGGCGCCAGCGCTTCCAGAGAACTCCTGCCATT
>JAKMGR010000281.1 GCA_022424805.1 Verrucomicrobiales bacterium | reverse complement strand
ATAAGCCCTGGCTTCTCTTTGCCTCCTACAACGCTCCTCACACCCCCATGCACGCGACGGGGGAGGACCTCGCTCTGTTTTCTCACATCAAAAACAAAAAACGCCGCACCTATGCCGCGATGATGTTCGCGCTCGATCGAAGCATGGGACGAATCCGAAGTTGGCTCGAGGAAAATGGCGAATGGGAAAACACCATCGTCGTTTTCTTTTCCGACAACGGCGGTGCAACTTCAAACTCCAGCTGGAACGGCCCTCTTTCCGGCGCAAAGGGAACCCTGATGGAAGGCGGTGTCCGTATCCCAATGATCTGGACATGGCCGGGAAAGATTTCGGAAGGCAGTGTATACGAAGGGCCCGTTTCTGCTCTCGACATTCTTCCGACCTTTCTTGCCGCAGCAGGTGCGGAACCACTTGCTTTGTCTGACCCTCTCGGACACGAGGATAAGCGAAATCGGAAAAGAGCCGTCGAGCAATTTGGCGCCTACGACGGAATCGACCTCATTCCCTTCCTCTCCGGAAAAGCCGAAGCACCAGACCGAAAGTTGTTCTGGAGACTACAGGGGCAGGCCGCCATCCTCTTTGGAGAAGACAAGCTGATTCGGTTGTCTCATCGCCCTGCCCAGATGTTCCAGCCGCATTCCGATCCCGGAGAGCAAACAGATCTGGCGCCCGTGAGTGGGAAGCGCTTCGAGGAGTTGTTTCGCGAGTTGGCCTACTGGGAAGCAACCCTGCCAACCGTTCCACTCTGGGGATCCTCTCCTTTCTGGAATAGTGAAAGCGCCAAGCACTATGACGGAATGGCTCCGCAGGGTGAGCCGGAATAGACCTCTAAGTGGAACGTTCAACATTGAAATTTCAACGTGGAACGTTCAACGTCTCGAGATGAATCGATTTTTTCTATTTCTAGCGATCTGCTTCATTGGCGTTCCCCTGCCTGCAGCGGAAAAGCCGAACATCATTCTTGTCTTTATCGATGACATGGGATGGGGCGATTTTTCCTGCTTCGGAAACCCCGATGCCAAAACGCCAAATATCGACCGACTCGCTTCGGAGGGAATCGCGTTCGATCAATTCTACGTAAATTCACCTATCTGCTCGCCCTCACGAGTCGCGATCTCGACAGGCCAATACCCCCAGCGTTGGAAGATCACATCCTATCTCAGCAACCGGAAACACAATGCGGAACGCGGAGTAAATGACTGGCTTGATCTGAAGGCCCCCATGCTGGCACGCACGCTTCAAGATGCTGGATACGCGACTGGTCATTTCGGAAAATGGCATATGGGGGGACAGCGGGATGTTTCCGAAGCGCCGATTATCACGGAATACGGATTCGATGAATCGATCACCAATTTCGAAGGCCTCGGCGCTCGTGTTTTACCCCTCAAATACTCACCTGGACAGAAAAAAGGCGTCCCGCACAATCTCGGTTCAGACAACCTCGGTCACGGCCCGGTGATCTGGCACGACCGAGCTTACGTCACCGAGAAATTCGTCGAGTCAGCAGTCACCTTTGCCCGTTTCGCCGCCTCAAAAGATCGCCCCTTTTACCTCAACCTCTGGCCGGACGATGTGCACACGCCTATGCATCCTCCACTCGATCAATGGGGCGACGGCAGCGAGCGCCATCTCTATTGTCGCGTTCTCGAAGAGATGGATCGCCAACTCGCGCCACTCTTCGACCTTGTCCACAACAACCCGAAGCTCAAGGAAAACACTATAATTCTCGTCTGTTCTGACAATGGCCCCGAGGTGGGCTTCGGTTCCGCCGGACATCTCCGAGGTCACAAAGCCACTCTTTTCGAAGGCGGCGTTCGGTCATCCCTCGTCGCCTGGGCGCCCGGATTGATGCCGGAATCTGCAATGGGGACGAGAAACGAAGAGTCCATCCTTTCTGCGATCGATCTGATTCCATCTCTCCTCAAAATCACTGATGTGAAAAACAAAGACTCCATCAACTACGATGGCGAAGATCTATCCGAAACCCTGCTTGGCCAGTCGAAGAGTTCACGTTCCCAACCTCTTTTCTTCCGCCGCCCGCCAGATCGAGCCCATTTTCGGCACTACAAGAATTTGCCGGATCTCGCCGTTCGATTCGGCCCCTGGAAGCTATACTGTGATTATGATGGACAAAATCCCGCTCTCTACAATCTGGACAACGATGGCTCGGAAAAGCAGAACGTCGCCTCTGAAAACGCAGACACCGTTCGTAAGCTGACAGCCTCCGTTGTGGAGTGGAATGCGAAAATGCCCGCGGACAACGGTCCCAATCTCGAAGCGTTGCCGAAATCGAAAGGAAAAGGAAAGGGCAAAAAAGGGAAGCAGTGATGCTCGGTGCAACTTGACGAACGTTTTCTTTTCGGTACAAATCTCGCATGCACCGCTCTATTGCAGCTTATCAGAATCTAGTGAGAGGCAACGAACGATTTACCGCTGGCGATCCTGTATCAAACACGCTTGCGACAAAGGAACGCCGAGATGAGTTAGTTGCAGGACAAAATCCCTCCGCCATCATTCTTGGCTGTTCCGATTCCCGCGTTCCCGCTGAAGTTATTTTCGATCAGGGACTGGGAGAACTTTTTGTCATCCGGGTGGCAGGCAATGTCGCGGCGCAAGAAGGAATCGGTAGCATCGAATACGCAGTGGAAAATTGCGGCACCCGACTCGTAGTAGTCCTAGGCCACTCCTGTTGTGGCGCAGTGCAAGCTACCGTAAATGGGCTGCGCGAAGGAGAAATGCCCTCTTCCCCCAATCTGAAATCAATCGTTGAGAAAATTGCTCCTGCCGTGAGTCCACTTCTGGAGTCCGGCGATTCGAACGATCTCGAATCGCTGGTCGATCAAGCGGTGAAAGCGAACGTCAAAAACACGGTGAACGATCTGCTTTCGGATTCTCCTGTCCTTCAGCACTGGATGAAGGAAGATAATCTCGTTGTCGTCGGAGCCAGCTACTCGCTTGAGTCCGGGCAGGTGGAATTTTTCGACGCCCCTCCCGGAGCTGAGGCATAGCCAGCAAAAAGCTACTGGGAGGCAAACTTCGTCAGCAACGCTTTTTCCCGAGCAACATTCATAACGCGTACGAAAAGTATTCCCGCTAACGCGAGAAACAGTGCATTCAAGCCGGTCGCTATGGC
>JAKMGR010000279.1 GCA_022424805.1 Verrucomicrobiales bacterium | reverse complement strand
GTATGGACCCATCAGTCCTTTCCCGTGGGTTATCGTCCAAAAAAGTTGCCCTTCCGGCATTGCTCCGACCCGCTGGTCGATCAAGTTAGCAGAGGGAGGTATTGCCCAGTACTTCGAGACGATGCCTTGCCCATTGCCTGACTCACCATGGCATGGCGTGCAAGTAATCTGGTATCGCTCCTTACCACGAGCGAGAAAATCATCGTCGAGCTTCAGCTTTTTGGGATAGCCCTTGCCGTAAAGGTCCCCAAAGAGACCCGTATTGTAGTAGTCGGTGCCAACACTGTAATCCAGATCACTCGATAGACTCTTTTCGTTGCCTTCGTGGGGAAACTTGAATCCGATAGGTATTGTCCCGGCAACAGGCTTACGAGCTCCTTTTCCATCGGCAAAGAGGGTGCTCTCTTTCTGAGGGCGCTGCTTATACTGCCGATCCATGTCATTAAACAATTCGAACGGAGGATCGGAGAATTTTTCGCCCCGAGGCCCAATCGCAACGACAGTAGCTACGACTGCAATTGCTAAGATGAGAAAAAACCAACGCATTCCAATTACTTCGTTCAGTGTGCCACTTCCTCGATGCCATCCGCACCAAGCTCTTTCAGGAAATCACGTGTTTCCTCTTTCTTAAATTTAGGATCGCGAGCTTCAACCACCATGATGAATCCGTCGTCGGAAAACTTGGGAAACAGCTTGGAATTAAAGAGTGGATGGTTCCAACGGGGAAGCATGATGAAAATCAAAAGCCCGAACAGCGTCGCAAAAGCAGCGAGCAGGATCGTCAACTCAAACGTGACCGGGAAGAATGCAGGGATCGTAAAAAGATTGGTCGGCTTGTTCTGGACAACCGTGGGATAGAGGCTGACCTGCGTGAAAAACTGCAGAAAAAGCGCAACGAAAGATCCTGTCGCTCCACCACAGAGAACTACAGCTGAAAGCCAGCTTTTCCCGAGACCCATCGCATGGTCCATGCCATGAACGGGATAGGGAGTATGCACATCCCAGCGTCGAAAACCCGCGTCACGGATTTTTTCGGCAGCGTGATACAGCTCGCTCGCAGAGGAAAACTCCGCCACGTAGCCGAACAGGCTTGATGATTTGTCAGTTGCAGTGCTCAAAGATACTACGGGTTAAATAATCACGATGCAGAAGATTGACGGCGTTTCTCTCGAAGACGCTTCCACTCAGGATAGTGGGCATCCGCTTCCGGAAGGACCCCCTTAACCTCACTGGCAGCAATAACAGGGAGAAATCGAATAAAGAGAAGAAAGAGCATGAGGAACATTCCGAACGTTCCGAGGAACATCAGCTTTTCCACCCAGGACGGTGAATAATACCCCCACTGCCCCGGAAGAAAGTCCCTCGCAATCGAAGTTGGGATGATCACAAAGCGCTCAAACCACATACCTGCGTTCACGAAGTTCACGATGATGAACACAACCCAGAGGTTGTGACGCGACCACTTGAACCAGAATACCTGCGGAGCAATGACGTTGCAGAAAAACATGCAGTAGTAAGCCCAGGTATACGGACCGGAGAAAATACGGAGATGAAACGCATCCGACTCAAACTTGTTCGCGCCGTAGTAACTGATGAACAGCTCCATGATGTAGGCGTATCCGACAATCGTTCCAGTCAGGAGAATGATCTTCGCCATGTTGTCAATATGCTTTGCAGTAATCAGGTCCTCAAGCCCGTAAAGCTTGCGAACTGGAAGCATCAGGGTCAGCACCATCGCGAATCCACCAAAAATAGCACCAGCAACAAAGTATGGAGGGAAGATGGTAGTGTGCCACCCGGGAACAATTGAAGTTGCGAAGTCAAACGAGACGACAGAGTGCACGGAAAGAACGAGAGGAGTAGAAAGCGCAGCCAGAAGGAGATAGGCCATCTCGTAGTGGCGCCACTGGCGGTTTCCACCACGCCAGCCGAGAGCAAAGAATCCGTAGAGAAACTTGGGCAGCTTCTTACTTGCCCGGTCACGCAGGGTAGCCAAGTCAGGGATCAGGCCGATATACCAGAAGATCACCGACACGGTGAAGTAGGTTGAAACGGCGAACACGTCCCAGAGAAGCGGGCTCTTGAAGTTCTGCCAAATGGCATTGGCGTTAGGCACTGGAGCAAGAAACCACACCATCCAGAAACGCCCCACGTGAAAGCCCGGGAAAATACCGGCACACATCACCGCGATTAGCGTCATTGCCTCCGAAGCCCGGTTCACCGAGGTTCGCCACTTTTGACGAGTCAGAAATAGAATCGCTGAAATGAGCGTTCCCGCGTGACCAATACCAATCCAGAAAACGAAGTTCACAATCGCCCATCCCCAGGCAACAGGCTGGTTATTCCCCCACACACCAACACCAGTCGAGACGAGGTAAACCAGCGTGAAGAGAAGGCAGCCGAAAAGAGCCACCGAAGGAACGAAAAGCACCCACCAGATGAGCGGCTGGCGATTTTCTACGATGCCGCAAATCCGCTCGGTAATCCAGCCCATCGACCGATTGTTGAGCACAAGCGGTTCGCGAGCTACTCCTTCTGCTTCAGAAGGATGGACTTGAGAGTCTGCTGATGAGGTTCCTGCCATTTGCGGTAAAAGCGGTAGATCGGTTTAGTGCATTTTCGAGGTAACAGTGCCCACCTGATTCGCACCCGGCATATTCGGGTTTGGATTCTTGATGCGAGCGAGATAACTCGTGCGCGGCATTGTGCCGATGTATTTGAGAAGATCGTAGTTCCTAGGATTTTTCTTACCTATCTTCGAATTAATCTTGTCCTTCGGATTCTTGAGGTTACCGAACTGTATTGCCTCGGCTCCACAAGCATCCTGACAAGCTACGGTGAAAGAGTTTGCCGGAACCTGAATGTCAGCCGAGTCACGCGCCGCAGCCTTTGCCGCAATCTTCGCGGCACTGATCCGCTGCACGCAGTAGGTGCACTTTTCAATCACGCCGCGCATGCGAACTGTGACATTGGGGTTCTTCTGGAGACGCTGTGTGGTCGTGGCATTTCCATTCGCAGGCGCCAACGGTCCAAACTTGATGCCCTCGGCCTCAATCCCAGCGACCTCAATCTTCTCAATTGGACGCTTGTTGTAGTCGTAGTAATTGAAACGACGGGCTTTGTAAGGACAGTTATTAGCGCAGTAACGAGTTCCGATACAGCGATTGTAGGTCATCGCATTGAGACCATCTGATGTATGAACTGTCGCATTCACCGGACAAACCGTCTCGCAAGGAGCGCTCTCGCACTGCTGACAGGCAACAGGCTGGGGAATCATTTCAATCTGGTCATCGTCGACAACGCGACGGCCAGGCTCCCCGTATTTACCCTGCTTGTATTCTTCAGCCTTCTTAAAATCAAGCCCCTGCTCGCCAACGGTCTTGTCGTCCGTCGGACTGGTAAAGTAGCGATCCATACGGATCCAATGCATCTCACGTCCTCCAAGAACCTGATCCTTGCCAACAATCGGGATATTGTTTTCCGACTGGCAAGCAATCACGCAAGCATTACAACCAATGCAGGTATTGAGATCCACCGTCATCGCCCACTGGTGCAGCGGATCAATACGGAATTCATGTCCATTTAGAACACCAATAACAGGATCCCCTGGGTTCTCCGCCTTATCGTAGTCCGGCCCCTTGTAGAGAGATACATTCTCAGGGATGTGATGGTCCATTCCCTGATGCTCCGCAAAGTGCTTATCCTGATCGTACATTTCGACCGTCCCTTCGCGAGCAATCGCACGCCCTTCCATGCTGTAGTGCTCAGCAGTGAGAGCAAGCTGGTGCTTTCCTGCCGTTTTGCGCAAAGCCACACCCGTAACAACGTAGCGACTGCTCGAAGTCATGAGCGGATAAGCATTGAACCCGACACCCTGACTTACGGTATCATCAGCTAGAGAACCGTAATAACCGACCGGCAATGTAATC
>JAKMGR010000238.1 GCA_022424805.1 Verrucomicrobiales bacterium | reverse complement strand
CGTTTGTTGGAACCAGCTCGGAATTTGTGCCGGGCGCGAAAAAGGAACTCGAATCGGGATTTACAAAATCACGATTCGACGACTCGGGCTCGTCGCCAACTGTCGGGTGGTCTGACAAGAAAGGGCGGGGGGCGGGTGCAAAGAAAAGTTATTTAAGGAAACTTAACCATTTTCTGCAAGCGATTTGTGCTCCCGATTGGGGGGAAAGGGCTGTTTTTTCTACGATTTGCCCATAGATCTGTCCTTTCGCCGGTTTCCTGATGCGATGAAATACACCAACACACCGATTGCTAGAGTGAGAAGCCCATAGCAAAACTCTCTTTTCATATGAAGCACGAAATGATTCTCGGGGTCGTAAATCTGAAATTTCAGCACGTATAAACTCATCCCCGCGAATACGAGCGGTGTTACGGGATACCCCCATGCGCTGTAAGGGCGATTCAGATTTGGTTTTTTGAATCGCAAGTAAACCATGCCGGCCACCACTAGCAAAGATGAGATCGTCAGGAGAGCCAGTATGTATTGGACCATCTGCTCGAACGTCGTGGTGAGAAGAAGAAGCATCACGATTGCGCTCTGCACCAGAATCGCGATCGCTGGAACTCCATTCTTATTTGTTCGTCCTAGCAGCGAAAACCGGGTGTGGTCTCGCCCGATTGCCGCCGAAACGCGTGGGCCAGCCCACACCATCGAACTAATCGATGAGATCAAACCAAAACTAATGAGAATACCCATTGCTTTTCCACCGTTATTCCCGAGAAAGTGCCCCGCAGCAATGAGGCCGACCTCCTCTCGATTCTCCATCGCACTGATGGGAGTTGAGTAAAGGAATGCAGCGTTCACAAAAGTGTATAGAGCGGTCACCAGGAGGGTTCCTATTAATAAAGCTAGCGGTACATTTTTTTCTGGTTTTTTTACTTCGTCCATCATGTAAATCGCTGCATTCCAGCCAGTGTAGGCATAAAGCACATAGACCAGAGAATATGCGAAGGCGCCTGAGCGAATCAGCGTGAAATCACCTTCCTGCGGCAGAAATGAAACCGACTGAGATGAACCAAGAGCAAATCCTAGAATGCCGAGCAGGAGAATGAGAGCGACTTTCCCGTAGGTAAACCACTCGTGGAAACGACCGATCAAATTTATGCGACCAAGGTGAATTACGGTAACTACCAACACTGTCGGAATGGAAAAGAGAAACACGAATAGTGGAACTTCAAAACTGCCGAATTGCACTTTTCTAGTTAGCTCCAGTATCGTTCCGAGATACTTTCCTACTAGATTAGCATTCGCCGCGATCGGTGCCGCAAATCCAACTGTTACTGAAATCCACCCTGCCAAAAACCCAAAGAACGGATGCCAGGTTTCGTTGAGTAAATGATACTCCCCGCCCGAGCGTGGAAACATCGAGGCCATTTCTGCGTAGCACACTGCACCGCAAAACGAAATCACTCCCCCCAGTATCCACAACAGCATGATGGGGAATCCCGACGGGATCCCCGCGACCTGAAAACCAAGGCTACCGAAAACCCCCGTTCCAACCATGTTCGCCACCACAATCGCAATGGCTGTGGGGAGTCCGACTTTTGCTGCGGGGGCGGTCATTAGGGGAAAGCTTCTTCCCTGGTGGGAAAAATGGATGTGAAAGACGGGCTTAACCCTTGGTTATAGCCGCGGAAACCAGACTCAGCTTTCGCGATCTCGGGCCTTCAACAACCGCTTACATTCCTCCAGCAACCACTCGGGGTGCATGAAGGGTTCGTAGCTGATGTCCTGCCAGCGGATGCGGCGGTTGCCGTCGATGAGGTAGGTGCCGTGAAGGGCCATGTTCTCGAAATCGTCAAAGGCTCGGTAGGCTCGGAAATGATCGAGCGATGCGTCCGATGCGAGTGGGAAAGGAAATGGGGACTTTTTGTCGCCGCTGCCTTGTAGAGTTGCTGCGAGTCCTTCGGTGTCATCGGTGCTGATCGCCAGGATCTCGACTCCGGCATCTTTGTATTTTTTCGCGAGGGGAGCGAAGGCGTTGAGTTGCTCCATGCAGTGAACGCATTCTTTTCCGAGAAAGTAGATAACGAGGATGGGGCGACCTTCGTAGTCGGAAAGCGAAATGTCTTTTCCTTCTGCATCGCTTAGTATGAATGCGGGTGCGACGGGAGGTGTCCAGCGAAAGGGGCCGAGGGAGTCGAGCTCGGGGCGCTCGCCAATATCCTTGGCGGGTTCAGGTTTAGCGCGCCAATCTTCGGGATAGCCGAACAATTTCGCTATTGTCGCAAGGCGCTGGAGGGGCGGTGTATCTATGTCTGCGCGATGTCCAACTGTGCGCAAGTCGTCGAATGCGGCGCGTGCCTCCTTTTCCTTTTTGGCGGCGTGGAGAATCTCGATCTGAGCAGCGAGGGGAAGGACTTCGTTTTCCCCTGCTTTCACGGCTGCGGCAGCGAGCTCGAGCGCTTTTTCCTCATTGCCAGCGCGATGCCAAAGTCGGGCATGCCGCCACTTGGCGAGATTCTTGAGTTTGGGGAGGAGCTCGAGCGCGCGTTGCGTATCGGCGGGTTCGGCGGTAAGTGCCTCGTAGGCTTCGAGTTCGTTTGCCAGACTCGTGTAGGTGTCGATATCGGATTTGAACTGTTTCTCAGCGGACTCTTTCGCCTTCTTGATTTCCGCTTCTTTCTTGTTGGCCTTTTTTGCCTTGGCTTCTGCGTCAGCAACCGCTTTGTCGCGTTTTGCTGCTTTCTCATCGAGGATTTTTTTCAGCGCGGCAAGATGGGTTTTGCCGCCGGCAAGGTCGCCGCTTTCAAACTTGGCGATCCCGACAAATCGATCAACGTCGCGCTGGAGAATAGATTTTCCATCCGTCTGGAGGATGCCTTTTTCCGACTGGCGAATCACTTCCTGCCATTGTTCAAATCGAACGAGTGAATCACGGAGCCGCTGTCGCCCGTGCTGCCAGCTACTGCCCTTCGGGTCGTAGGTGGACTCGTCTTTTTTGTCTTTGAATTTCGCGAGCCGCGGAAGCGAGATCATGTTCGTAGCCAGCTCGACGGAACGACCGTGCTGACCGAGAAAGTCGAAGTTGCGAATGCACCATTCATTGTTGTGGGAGAAATTGTTAATCTTGTCGGGGACGATCTGGAATTGGATCATGTGAGCGTGATCGATCCGGGCAGAGGCTTCCTGCTGCCAGATTGCGTCGGCGTAGCGGTGGAGGCGCGAATAGATATGACCCGGCATATGCCACATGTGAGCGATCCCGGGAGCGGCGGGTCCGCAATTGGCGGCCGCCTTGAGCGCCTTCTCGGGAGTTTCCCGATCCCAGAGGTGGATCTGGTAGTGATTTGCCGGGTGATCAGAATCAGCCTGGAGGATTTTGTCGGCGAGCAGATTGATCGCGTAGTGACTCGGAATCGCAAGACCTTTGCCGTGATTGTAGTAAATCTGCTTCATGAGGAACGCTTGCGCTTCGATATCGTCGGGATATTTGATAGCAATCTTTTCGATGGAGCGAACGAACTCGCGGAGGCGTTTTTTGAGATCGACTTTCGGGTCCTTGAAATAGGCGGCGAGTCCGTCGATCCACATTTTCTCTCGCTCCGAAGTGCCTTCTTTTCGCTCGACGGCTTTATCGATAAAGCCTTTGCCGCGTTTTTCGTTTTTGAAGTTCGCCATTGCCATACCCCAGTAGGCCATTGCGCAATCGGGATCGAAGGCCGCAACCTGTCGGAATGTTCGCTCCGCCTCGAAGTCCCAGAAGCCGTGGAGCTGTCCGACGCCTTGATTGAAGAAGGACTGCACTCTGGGATGATCGGAAGTGACTTTGAATTGCACATCCCCCGTGCCGGGAATCGCGACAGCGGATTGCCGAGGGCCTTCGTTGAAGACTTCACCGTGGTAGGAATGGCCCTCTGCCACCGCTTCGTTGGAGGGTTCTGTGGTCTCTTTTTTCTCCTCACCAAAGCAGGGGATGACCAAGGCAAGGGTGAGAAGACAAGAAATGATGATAGGCTTCATTCAAAGGTGGTAGATGGATTAATCGAGTTCCTTTATAAAGACATTGCGAAACTGCACCAGGCTCGATGCTGGAGAAAATGTCCCGTCTTTCTTTTTTCCACCGTGATGTTGCAGAGCGATTTTTCCTTTCTCAGGAACCTCAGGGAGGAGGGCGTTTTCAATGATGATATGCCCGTTCAGACTAACGGTGAGTCGATCGCCTTTCATGGTGATGACGAAAGTATTCCATTCACCGATTGGATTATCAGCCTTGAGTTTTGGGGTGACACCAGCGCGGACTTCCGGGGGATTATTCTCGTTATTTCGAATTCCGTAGCCTTCACCGGAACCGATCGGCCAGCACCAGATATTAAGCTGGTATTTGGAAACGCCTCGCAGGTAGATCCCTGAATCCGCGTTCGGCATGGGGTGTGTCAGTTTCTTGCCGTCTGCGTCCTTCACATAGCTGCCATCGGGGAGGACGTATGGTACGTCGTATAATCCGGTGGTTTGCTTGATACGCCAATCGATTCGCAGTTCAAAGTCGCCGTATTCCTTTGCCGTCCAGAGATTACGGTCACCTTTCGCTTCGGATTGGGCATCGTAATCAATTACTCGGTCGAGCACTTTCCAGTGTCCGTTGTCGCCCTCGGGAACGGTCCACCCGGAGAGGTCTTTCCCGTTAAATAGAGACGTGTAGCCTTCGGGAACGGCATCTGGAGATGCGTCTGCAGTAAAGGAAATGAGAAAAAATGCCACGCAGAGAGCCAATGATGTTTTCATGCGCAAAGTATGAGCGGGATGGAGTGCATAGTGCGAATGCTTTTTTGGGCGGGAAGGGGCCAGTCTTTGATCGATGGATGAGGGCTCGCAGTGAAAGGGGGGCGTAGCCTGATTTTTTGAAACCCCTCCATCACACAATCAGGGATTCGCATTCCCTCAGGCGGAATACTACGATGAAGTTAATGAAGTCATTGATCATCAGCCTGGGCATCACGTTTCTCCTCGGGAATTTCACAGGTGCGGAAGAGCAAGTCGAAGCCGAGTCGAACGACAAACTTTCCCGTTTTCTCATCGGCAATTCACTGACCTGGGACACGGTTCCTTCCAAGCTTGATGGCGATGTGCAGTGGCATGTCGATTGCGGAAAGAGCCTGCCTTGGATGTATGAAAACCCTCAGAAACCCTGTGTTAAATCGTCGGAGCCCTGGTCGGATGCGCTGGAGAAAAAGCAGTATGATCTGGTTTCGGTTCAGGTGCACTACAGGAGCACATTGCCGGAAGATGCGGCTGTGATTTCCGAACTCCTTGCTCTGCAGCAGAACGCGATTTTCGTCATTCACACGGGTTGGGCGAAGTCTGAAACTAGAGCAGATGAATATGCGAAGACGGATGCCGAGGGCACCATGGCGCATAGTCCCGCTTACTTTCAGGAGTTGTTGAAGGTGCTGCGCAAGACCCATCCCGATCGTGAGTTTCGGCTGACACACGCGCATGATGCTCTGGCTCGTGTTGCCGACGACATCGAGGCGGGAGAGGCTCCATTCGACGCTATCGAGGACGTCTATCGTGATGCCATCCACATGAATGTCGTGACCGGCAGATACCTGATGCACAACGTAATGCGCTATGCGATGGGACAGCCGCGCTCTGTGAAAGGCT